>NZ_CABTJS010000014.1:0-116295 GCF_902485085.1 uncultured Kluyvera sp. | reverse complement strand
GAATAACGCTTGCTTACTATGACCGGAAAAGCCGTAGTATTATCCGGATAGACTAGGAAAGTGTTACCTATGTTCCCGGTCTGAAGTGTTACCTATGTATCCGGTCGTACATGCGCTCGGCCGGGTTACGGATAGCTATTTTTTGTAGCCCGGCCGAGCGCAGCGACGCCGGGACCAATATCACACAATCAGACTGTACGCTTCGCCTTCTGTTTGTAGCGGTCAAAAATCACCGCCGCCAGTAAGATCAGGCCACGCACGACATACTGAGAGAACGGGGAAATATTCAGCAGGTTCATAGCGTTTTCTACCGTTCCCAGAATCAGGATCCCGGCCACCACATAAGAGATCTTGCCGATCCCGCCCTTCAGCGACACGCCGCCCAGCACGCACGCCGAGATAACGATCAGCTCATAACCAATGGAAGTCATCGGCTGGCCGCTGGTCATACGCGAGGCCAGAATAATACCCGCCGCCGCGGACACCAGCCCGGATAGGACAAAAATGATTATCTTGGTACGCACCACGGGAACCCCCGCCAGACGCGCCGCTTCTTCATTACCGCCAATCGCCAGGGTATTGCGCCCGAAGGTGGTTTTATTCAGCAGTAAACCGAAAATAATCAGGCACCCAACGGTCAGCCAGATTGGCGCCGGCAGCCCTAGCCAGTTGGCATAGCCGAGGGTAAAGAAGCGCTCGTCTTCAATGCCCACCGCCTTGCCGTCTGAGATAATGTAGGCGAGGCCTCGCACAATCTGCATCGTCGCAAGCGTCGTAATCAAGGCGTTGATTTTCAGTTTCGCAATAACAAAACCGTTGACCAACCCGCTTAACGCCCCGAGCAGCAGACCGGCAAATACGCCAATCCATAGGCTCTCAGTGAGGTTAATCACCACCGCCGTGGTAACCCCTGCGCAGGCAATCACCGACGCCACTGACAGGTCAAAGTCGCCGGAAGCGAGGCAGAAGAGCATTCCGCAGGCCACCATTCCCGACATAGAAATCGCCAACCCTAACCCCTTCATATTGATGAATGAGGCAAAATTTGGCACAAAAATGGCGCAGCAAATAAACAGCACGGCAAAGACCACCAGCATGCCGTACTGATCCCAGATACGGCCAAAACTCAGCGACGTGCGACGTGCGCCTGGTGTAGTAACAGATGACATCGTAACCTCCTTCCTCAGGCCACAGCCTGACTGACTTTAGGCATAGCCAGGCTTAACGCCTGTTGTTCATTGGCGCTGTCGTGCAGCAGCTCACCGGAAATCTCCCCTTCCCGCATCACCAGGATGCGGTCAGCAACGCCCAATACTTCCGGCAGGTCGCTGGAGGCAAAAAGCACCGCTACGCCCGAGGCCGCTAGCGCGTAAATCACGTTATAGATTTCATGTTTGGCCCCAACGTCAATCCCGCGCGTCGGTTCATCCAGCAGGATGACCTTCATCTCCTCAGAGAGCCAGCGCCCAAGAATTGCTTTCTGCTGATTACCCCCGGAGAGGTTCATAATCAACTGCTGCGCCCCCGGCGTTTTGATATTCAGAGATTTAATATGATGTTCAGCGTTGGTTGACTCCCACGCATTGTTGATAAGACAGCCAGCGTGGATATGCTTACGCCGGGCGCTAATGTTGATATTGTCGCGCACCGAATGGACCGGAATAATCCCCTCGGCTTTGCGGTCTTCCGGGCAAAGCATCATCCCGGCACGAATGGCCTGCGCTGGCTTATCGATAGTCACCGGCTGGCCGTCGATAAATATCTGCCCGCCGCTGAGCCTGGTGCCACCGAAGATCCCTTTCATCAGTTCACTTCGTCCCGCCCCGACTAAGCCAAACAACCCGACGATTTCGCCGCTGCGCACCGCAAGCGAGATTGGCGTGCGAACGCCCGGCGCTTTCACCTGGTCAAGGCGCAAACGCTCATCGCCATACTCGCGTGACTGCCAGCCGTAGATATCACCGATTTCACGCCCGACCATTGCCTGTACCAGGCGGTCATGGCTGACCGCTTTGATATCGTCAAATGTGCAGACATAACGACCGTCTTTGAACACGGTAATCGCATCGCTGAGGGCAAAAATCTCCTCCATGCGGTGTGAAACATAAATGATCACCCTGCCTTCTTTGCGCAGTTCGCGGATGACCCTGAACAGATTGTCGATTTCGCGCGCGGATAGCGAGCTGGTCGGTTCGTCAAAGGCGAAACCTTGGCGTTACGCGCCAGAGCCTTGGCAATTTCCACCATCTGCCACTGGCCGATAGAGAGATACTTCAGCGGCGTGTCGGGGTCGATATCCAGACCCAGATGCTCCAGCTGCAGCCGGGCTTCATAGTTCAGCAACGAGCGGTTAACGAAGCCGCCGCGGCTCGGTAACTGCCCTAGATAAATATTTTCCGCCACGGTCATTTCCGGGACGAGATGCAGTTCCTGGTAAATAATTGCGATCCCTGCGTTCAACGCCGCAGTGGTATCGGCAAAAGAAATCTCTTCTCCCCGCAGCACCAATGACCCGGAGGTTGGCGCATAATTGCCGCTGAGAATTTTCAGCAGCGTGGATTTACCCGCGCCGTTCTCCCCCATCAGCGCATGCACCTGTCCGCTATAGCAATCGAAGCTAATATCGGACAGCGCTTTTACGCCGGGGAAGGTTTTGCTAATACCGCGGAAAGAGAGATAAGGGGTAGACTGTTGCATCGCAACCTCCACAATGACACGACCCGTCTCCCTTCGCTGTCGCGAAGGGAGAACTATCAGGACTCAGAGGCCTTTTTTCGCCAGCTCTTCTTTGAAGTTATCGCGGGTAATCAGCACCACGTCAGTCACCGCAGTAAATTTCGGTGGCTCAGCGCCTTTCTGTACCCAGTTGTAGAGCAGTTCACTGGTTTTATAGCCGTGAATATCCGGGCTTGGCAGTAATGAGCCGAAGAAGCCGGTAGCCTGGGCTTTAGAAAGCTCATTGACCGCATCAACGCCGTTAATGCCGATACCAATGACGTTGGCCGCTTTAAAGCCCTGGCCTTCCGTCGCACGCACGCCGCCCAGTACGGTGTTGTCGTTCATGCCGATAATCAGCCACTGTTTCACTTCCGGATGCTGTACCAGCAGGGAGTTACCGGCATCGAATGCACCCGGGATATCGTTAGATTTGGTCGGTACCTGATAGATTTGTTTTTCCGGGAAGCCCGCCGCTTTCAACGCGTCCATTGAACCGGTAGTACGACGACGCGCCGTATCCAGTTCGTTCGCGGTGATGGCCATCACGCCGGTCGTTTTCACATCCCAACCGCGCTTTTGCATTTCTTTGTAGAGTTCCTGGCCCTGACGCGCGCCAATTTCGCTCGCCGCCATCATCACCAACGGTACATCTTCCATCGGTTTACCTTTGGCGTTGACGAACTGATCGTCGACGGTGATTACCTTCATGTCATAGCCGCGCGCTTTCGCCACAATGGCTGGCCCTAATTTCGGGTCTGGGGTGCAGATAACAAAGCCTTTTGCGCCGCTAGCCGCCAGGCTATCAATCGCATTCAGCGTTTTCTCTCCGTCCGGCACGGCAATTTTAATCACGTCAAAGCCGAGGTCTTTACCGGCTTTATCGGCAAATTTCCATTCCGTCTGGAACCAGGGTTCCTCGGGTTGTTTCACTAAAAAACCGAGCTTGAGATTTTCAGCCATAGCTGATTGTGACATAACCGCTGCCAGACCAATGGCCGCCAGCGCTTTGGTAAATTTGTGCATGGTTAACTCCAGCCTTAATGTTCTTTTATGTAGGGAAAAATCAAATAGGTGATTTAAATTAGACATAAAACAAAGTATTAGCCGTATTATTAACAGCGTTAACGTTGTTGAAACATTAATAGCCCGGAATGCGTTTTCCAGAAGAGAGCGGCATCACACCGCAGAATTACAGTAGGGTGATGCATATATTCAGCAATTAAGTACATATAGAAAGCGTGAATTGTCGGACAATTCACGCTAAGGGATAGCAGATTTATCTATATAACGAGTGGGAAAATCCCTTTAACCGGAATTTGTTAACAATTACCAGCGGTAATAGATGTGATCGGCATGGTCGCGAACCGGCGCTTCATCACCCAGCAGGCGAGCGGCAACGGTGAATGCGAAATCAAAGACATGACCAAAGCCTTTGCCGCTAATCAGATTGCCATCTTCGACAACCGGTGCATCAACATATTCACCGTTTTTCACATCCTGCCATAAATCCCCGGAGCAAACGTAACGGCGCCCTTTCAGCAAGTCATTACCTGCTAATACACGTGCCGCCGCAGAGCAGATTGGGCAGATAAACTTACCTGCCGCATCGTGGGCCGCGACGAATTTAACAACATCGGCATTCGCCGCCAGATTCACGCTCCCCTGAGGGCCGCCTGGCAGGACAACCGCGTCGTACAGCGTATCAAGGCGTTCTGCCAGCGTCGCATCGGCAACCATCGGAATATCGTGATAGCTGACAACCGCTCGGGACTCAGCGCAGGACACCAGTTCAACGCCAATGTGCAGACGACGTAGGATATCAATCGTGACAATCGCTTCCCCTTCTTCAAAACCTGGGGCCAGCAGTACAGCAACCTGTTTCATTTTAACTCCTGTCATTTTAATCAACGCATCTTCCCTGAGGCGGCAAAACGGGAAGAACTTGCGTACCCTTAATTACGGCAAACAGCATCTACCGGCTGTCTAATAGCAAAAATGATCTAAAACAAATTTAACCTTGTTTTGATATTCAAGACAGCCACTTAAAAATACATGCTTTGTCTGATAAACATTATTCGTAAAATGCCATTCATCGTAAATAATACGTATTAATTTCGCTTTAACTTTAATATTCATTGAAAAACAAGATCGCGATCACACTTTAAATGCCCATCGAGCCCTAGCAAACCTCATGTTAACAAAGCCTTACGGAAAATATACAAACGCGTTATATTCACTGTTAATCATCGCATTAAGAAAATATATCTCTGCCAATGGCGTTAATTTTAATATAGGTTGTAACGAAACGTAAAAAGCAACCCATGAGACTTTTCTTATATCCACACTCAGCGTATTATTTTTTTGACGAAGGGATTTAATATCCCAAAGTCAGACGCAAGGACTACAGGTAATATGTAGTCACACTCTAACGCGGAAATAGCGCATGGTTAGCGGCTATTACGAACTATGCGATTTAACGCGTATCGTTCCTACCAGCAATAAGGATATTTGTATGGCAGTTCCAGGAATGGTTCAAAAGCTTAATGCACAGATGAATCTTGAGTTTTCTGCATCTAATCATTATTTGCGTTTGAGCGAGTGGTGCTCAGAACATAGGCTGAATGGGACCGCGACGTTTCTACGTTCACGGGCTCAGTCCAGCGTAACGCAGATGATGCGCGTGTTCGACTATATGAAGAAGTCTGGCGCTTATCCGGTGGTTAAAGCTTTTGAAACCAACGAAGATAAATGCGCGACCCTCGAAGATCTTTTCCTGAAAACAATCGAAGGCCATGACCAACGTGCTTCAACGCTGTCAGAATTAACTGAACAAGCTAAAGTGCTTCATGACGATAACACCCTGACGTTCCTGAACGCTCTGGAAGAAGAGCAGGAACAGGATGGTATCTTGCTGAAGACGATTCTGGATGAAGTTCGCAGCGCACGAAAAGCCGGTCTTTGCATTCAACAAACCGACCAGCATCTGCTGAATATCGTGACTCAACAACAACATTAATTGATTTCAGAAGGGCGGCGTCTCCGCCCTTCTTTTATTGGTATTCCGGGCCATTTTCCCGAAACCTCACCGCGTTATTGGTATTCCGGGCCATTTTCCCGAAACCTCACCGCGTATTAGTGCGTTGCATCCTGTGGCGCAAACTTCAGCTCAATCAGTGCAATCGCTTTCTGAATCGCTCGCAGCGTCACCGGGTCAGCCCCTGCTGGGTGGGTGGTAAAATCGATGGATTTCAGTTGGCTCGCCATTTTTTCACGGACTTCAACCGGGGCGATAACGTCGATGACGTCGAGGATCTGTTTGATAACGAGCTGGCAGGCTACCACATCGGAAACCAGTTCATCGTTCGGGGTCAGGTTCTGAGACATTTTTTGCTCCTATTTTGCGGAGCGTAATAGTAACCTACTTTCGCAGAAGATAAAAAAACCTGCCGTGGCAGGTTTTTTTTATCAGAACATAGCGCCTGGCGGTACGTCTTTGAAAGTTTTGCAGTAGTTCTCAAACATGCTTTTGAGGATTTTACGCATGCGCTGTTTCATGTTGATGCTCCGGTTTTGTTATGCAGGTGTTATTGTCTTTACGCACATAATATGACCACCGTCACAAAAATCAACCGTTTTGCGACAAAAATCACACTAGTTTTATCGATTGCGTTAAATTTATAAAAATTTTGTTATAGAAATCGACCACTTACCAAAACTACAAAAGCTATAAATTTTAAAAATTATTTTGATAGGGTAAAACAACCATGAGTGAGCCTCTCCAGGCCCAGGCGAGCCGCGGGGTATCCCCTGCTGCGCTGCTTGTGGCCGGTGCATTCTTTATGGAGTTCCTGGATGGTACGGTGATTGCCACCGCCCTTCCTGATATGGCGAAAACATTTGGCGTTGAAGCCGTCGACCTGAACATCGGCATCAGCGCCTATCTGATCACCCTCGCCGTACTCATCCCCGCCAGCGGTTGGATTGCGGATCGCTTCGGCGCCAGAACTATCTTCAGTCTTGCGCTGGCTATCTTCACCGTCTCCTCCGTTTTCTGCGGGCTAGCCACCAGCGCGCACAGCTTTGTGGCTATGCGTATTTTGCAAGGCGTCGGCGGCGCGCTGATGGTACCGGTCGGGCGACTCGCCGTGCTGCGTACCACGCCCAAGCACCTATTGATTACCGCCATCGCCACGCTCACCTGGCCCGCGCTGATTGCCCCCATTATTGGGCCACCGCTTGGTGGGTTCATCACCAAAGTCGCAGACTGGCGCTGGATTTTCTTTATTAACGTTCCACTTGGCATCATCGCCATTCTTCTGGCACTGAAGATAATCCCTAATATCCGTGACGATGAGCGGAGACCCTTTGATCTGCCGGGATTTGTGGCGACCTCGGTCTCGATGGTGAGCCTGGTCTATGCCATGGAACTACTGGGGGCTGAAAAATTACAAGGTGGGTTAATCGTCGGCCTGCTGGTGCTCGGCGGCGTCACCTTCTATTACGCACTGCGCCACTTCCGCAACAGTCAATGGCCAATGATTCGTATGGACGCCCTACAGGTCCCAACGTTTAAAGTCACGATGTACGGTGGATCGCTATTCCGCGCCTCCATCAGCGCCGTGCCGTTCCTGCTTCCGCTGCTGTTTCAGGTGGGCTTCGGTATGGATCCGTTCCATTCCGGCCTGCTGGTGCTGGCGGTATTCGTGGGTAACCTGACGATTAAACCGGCTACAACGCCGCTCATCCGCAAGCTAGGATTCCGCCGCCTGCTGCTGCTCAACGGCGCGTTAAACGTCATTGCGCTGGTTGCCTGCGCCTTCTTAACACCGCACACGCCGGTGTGGGTGATAATGCTGGTGCTCTACCTTGGCGGCGTGTTCCGTTCCATCCAGTTCACCGGGGTCAGTACGCTGGCTTTTGCCGACGTACCGTCCGCCCAGATGAGTTACGCCAACACGTTATTCAGCACCGCCAGCCAGCTGGCTATCGGCCTTGGCATAACGCTTGGCGCTATCGGTATTCGTTTGGGTGAGAAAGTCAGCGCTATACTGAGCCTCAGCGATGTTCCAGGCATTAGCTTCCGTTTGGCGTTCATCTTTATCGCGCTGATTTGTCTGGTGGGGATGATTGATACGCTGCACTTAACGCGGGATGCGGGCAGTTCGGTGTCGAAGAAAGTGAAACAGTAACCCATCCGGGATGGGTCTGGTTGCAAGGTACGGTGAGCCGTTGACCGTACCAGTAAAAGACCACCTTCTTAGAAGGTGGCTTTTGAGAATGCCCCCTGTAAGGGGGGCTACTTTCACCTTCCGCTTACTACTCTAGCAATTCCATCTGTTGTTCATGTGTTTGTTCCGTTTTCTCCTGATGCCGCACATATCTTCTGATAATTTCCTCATTCACTCCTACCGTATCTACAAAGTAACCACGCGACCAAAAATGGTTTCCCCAGAGCTTCTTCCTGATGTGTGGAAAACGATTGTAGAGCCTGATGGCACTGCGACCTTTCAAATGGCCCATTAGCGTTGATATTGAGATTTTAGGTGGGACGATGACGACTAGATGTACATGATCTGGCTGGACATTTAACTCCAGAACTTCACAATCCTTGATTCCGCAGAGAATGTAGATTGTCCTGTAAAGCTCCTTGCCCAGCTTGTCTTTGAGGATCCTGAATCGATATTTTGGTGTCCAGACTATGTGGTATTTGCAACGCCAATATACATGTGATGAACTCCTGTAAAGCCCCATGTTGGTTTGTCTCCTTTTACTTGTGGTGAGTAAGCAGAGATATTCCGGCATGGGCATTCTTCAGGCTATAGCCTTACAGGATCAATCACCACCTCCCTAGGAGGTGGTTTAGGGGTGACAATGAAAAGGCAGACTTCGGTCTGCCTCTTTTTTTGGACATCATAATGGTCTGTGTTATTTTAACCCTTCAGCTTTGTCTAAAAATAATTTAAATCAATAAGTTAAGTAAACACATTTAACCTAAAAATGGTTAAGGAGAACCGTTTGTCTATTTCCATCAAAGGCATTAACGCAGGCGTTATTCGTCAGGAAAATAACTTCATTGCGCTGGCCTTAAAAGTTAAAGAGCCGCGTAACAAAGAGTCGCTCTTTTTCCTGCCCGCTATCGTGCTGAAAGATTTGCTGATTGCCCTCGAATACCGTCTTGCTCAGATCCCGCAGCTCAGCGCCGACGAGCATAGCCGCTACGAAAAGGCGCGCGATAAAGCCACTGCGAAAATGCACCAGAATATCCCAGCTTTGCAGCGCGAAGAGCTGGAGCAAGCCGACGTGAATCTGCGCGTCAACGCCATCGCACTCACGCATGATGACAATGAAACCCAGACGTTCACCCTGACGCTGCATTCCGGCAAAAAGGTCGAACTGGTCGTTGACCTGCTGCAAATCGAGCTGCTGGTGACCGTGATGGTCCATGCCATCAATAACGCGGGGATGAACGAGCTGTCGCTGCGTATCTCTTCCATGCTGGATTTCCTGCCACTGTACGATGTGGACTGCCAGGCAGGCGGTAATCTGGAATACGACACATACTACCATCCGGCCTGGAAACGAAACCTGTTCGTTCACCATCTGGCGGTTATCTATCGTTATACCGATACCGAAGGGAAAACACAGTTTAGCGGGACGGTGATTAAAACGCGCAGCAAACCGGGCACCAAAGACGTCGAAGCCGTCACCCGTCGGCTGTTAGATTGCAGTCCAAGGCTGAAGAAACTCGCGGGCTTACCGTGCCAGGTTTTTGTCAGAGCACTCTCTTCTGACAAACGTAAAACCTTCACGGCTGATGCCTGCATGCAGGCGCTGTATCAACTACAGCAAAGCGTAGAAAAAAACGCAGAAAAAGCCTGACGCACTACGCCCCCGAAATACTAGCGGGGGCGCTACGCGTGAATCAGTTCGGGCACTTATAAACCTGACCGTTCATTTCGCTGTCGGTCGGCACGAAGCTGGACAGTACGCCTTGGGTCGGGCTGCTTACGCCATAAATAACGTTGCCGCCCATCTCTGCGGCGTGGTTACGCAGCGCATTGGCCGCACCGCGCAGAGAGCCACCTTCAGCACCCTGCTGCCCAGAAAGCCAGTTACCCTGAGTCCCGGTAGCGGTACCCAGCAGCTGACACTCCGCACCCGGTTTATCTTCTACAAAGCGTACGTTCTGGCCGCCAGAGGTCAGTTCCGTGGTTGAGCTACAGCCGGCCAGCAGCAGCGCTGCGCCAACGATCCCTGCCAAATATTTTACCTGCATGTTATTCCCCATAATCAATGAGCTGGACGCAAGCCGCCCGTGTGTAAACCTTATACCTAAAAGATGACCAAAAGAAAAACCCCCGAGCATTTCTGCTCGGGGGTTTCTTGATGCTATGGGGTATAGCGCACGATTACATCATGCCGCCCATACCACCCATGCCGCCCATGCCGCCAGCTGCGCCTAAATCAGGAGCGTCGCCTTTTGGCAGGTCGGTAACCATGCACTCGGTGGTGATCATCAGACCAGCAACGGATGCAGCGTACTGCAGAGCAGAACGGGTCACTTTAGTTGGGTCCAGGATACCGAAGTCGATCATGTTGCCGTATTCTTCAGTTGCTGCGTTGTAACCGTAGTTACCTTCGCCCGCTTTCACGTTGTTCGCAACAACAGATGGCTCTTCACCGGCGTTGGAAACGATCTGACGCAGTGGAGCTTCCATTGCGCGCAGCGCAACTTTGATACCGACGTTCTGATCTTCGTTCTGAGCGGTCAGGCCAGCCAGTTTAGCGGCAACGCGAACCAGCGCTACACCACCACCAGCAACCACGCCTTCTTCTACCGCAGCACGGGTCGCGTGCAGGGCATCGTCAACGCGTGCTTTTTTCTCTTTCATTTCAACTTCGGTAGCTGCACCGACTTTGATTACCGCAACGCCGCCAGCCAGTTTCGCTACGCGTTCCTGCAGTTTTTCACGGTCGTAGTCAGAAGTTGCTTCTTCAATCTGTTTGCGGATCTGAGCAACGCGGCCCTGGATCGCAGCTTCTTCACCCACGCCATCGATGATGGTGGTGGTGTCTTTGTTGATCACAACGCGTTTAGCCTGACCCAGGTCTTCCAGGGTTGCTTTTTCCAGCTCCATACCTATCTCTTCAGAGATAACGGTACCGCCGGTCAGGGTTGCGATATCTTGCAGCATAGCTTTACGACGGTCGCCGAAGCCAGGTGCTTTAACAGCAGCGACTTTCACGATACCGCGCATGGTGTTAACCACCAGAGTAGCCAGCGCTTCGCCTTCAACGTCTTCAGCGATGATAACCAGTGGTTTGCCTGCTTTAGCAACGGCTTCCAGAACTGGCAGCATTTCGCGGATGTTGGAAACTTTTTTGTCAGCCAGCAGGATGAACGGGCTTTCCAGCTCAACAGCACCAGTTTCTGGTTTGTTGATGAAGTATGGGGACAGGTAGCCACGGTCGAACTGCATACCTTCAACCACGTCCAGTTCGTCTTCCAGACCGGTACCGTCTTCAACGGTGATCACGCCTTCTTTACCGACTTTATCCATCGCTTCAGCGATCAGTTTACCTACGGTTTCGTCGGAGTTAGCGGAGATGGTACCAACCTGAGCAATCGCTTTAGAGTCGGAGCAAGGTACGGACAGCGCTTTCAGTTCTTCAACTGCAGCCAGAACGGCTTTGTCGATACCGCGCTTCAGGTCCATTGGGTTCATACCCGCAGCAACGGCTTTCAGGCCTTCTGCGATGATAGCCTGAGCCAGTACGGTCGCGGTGGTGGTACCGTCGCCTGCAGCGTCGTTCGCTTTAGAGGCAACTTCTTTCACCATCTGTGCACCCATGTTTTCGAACTTGTCTTCCAGTTCGATTTCACGTGCTACAGATACGCCATCTTTAGTGATGGTCGGTGCGCCGAAAGATTTGTCCAGAACAACGTTACGGCCTTTAGGGCCCAGGGTAACTTTAACTGCGTCTGCCAGTACGTTAACGCCGCGCAGCATTTTTACACGAGCGTCGTTACCAAATTTTACGTCTTTAGCTGCCATTTCTTCTATTCCTCAAATTCGTTCGCGCGTTGCTTACGCTTCAACAATTGCCAGGATGTCGCTTTCAGACATGATCAACACTTCTTCATTGTCGATCTTCTCAGATTTCACGCCGTAGCCATCGTTGAAAATCACGATGTCACCAACTTTAACGTCCAGCGGCTGCACGGTCCCGTTTTCCAGGATGCGGCCCTTACCGACAGCGATGATTTCGCCACGAGTTGATTTTGCTGCCGCAGAACCGGTCAGAACGATGCCGCCTGCAGATTTGGTTTCAACTTCTTTGCGTTTGACGATCACACGATCATGTAACGGACGAATACTCATTGATAGCTCTCCTTTGAGAAAGTCATTATCAGTTATGGGTGATGCCGGGCCGTAAACGGTTTTCCGGCTAGTGCCAGAGAGATGGGGATGGTTATTTTGCCCTTCAAGGGGGCACCCTAAAAAAAATTTTGTCAGGCGGCGCAATCACGATAAATCGCTGAATTACCGGCTTAGAACAGCACAATGCCGCGGGGCCGTCGGGAGGGGGGATGTGGTAACATTTTGCTCTTTTTGCAAGGGTGTGGACGAGGGACATGGCAGGACTTAAACAGGAGCTCGGGTTAGCTCAGGGAGTAGGATTACTATCAACGTCACTGCTCGGCACCGGCGTCTTTGCCGTTCCGGCGCTGGGCGCGCTGGTTGCCGGTGATAATAGCCTGTGGGCATGGCCCGCGCTGATTGTACTGGTCTTTCCCGTGGCGATTGTTTTTGCCCTTCTGGGTCGACACTTTCCCAGCGCCGGCGGCGTAGCGCACTTCGTCGAAATGGCCTTTGGCCCTCGCCTCGCCCGCGTGACCGGCTGGCTGTTCCTTTCCGTTATCCCGGTTGGCCTGCCCGCCGCGCTGCATATCGCCTCTGGCTTTACCCAGGCGCTGTTCGGCTGGCATGGCTGGCAGTTGCTGATGGCGGAGATGGCGACGCTGGCGATTGTCTGGTGGCTGGGCTCACGCGGCGCCAGTTCCAGCGCTAATTTACAAACGCTGGTCGCCATTTTGATTGTTGCCCTGCTGGCCGCCATTTGGGTCTACGGCGATATTTCTGTAAAAGCGATCCCTTTCCCGGCGCTACCGGATGTCGATAGTTCACAGCTTTTCGCCGCGCTATCGGTGATGTTCTGGTGCTTCGTCGGCTTAGAAGCGTTCGCCCATATGGCCTCAGAATTCCGCAACCCGGAGCGCGACTTCCCGCGCGCGCTGATTATCGGCCTGCTGTTGGCGGGCGTGGTCTACTGGGCCTGTACCGTGCTGGTGCTGCACTTCCACGCCTACGGTGCCGCCAATACCGCGGCGGCCTCGCTGCCGACCATCGTGGTGCAACTGTTTGGCGTGAAAGCGCTGTGGCTGGCGAGCGTAGTCGGCTTCCTCGCCTGCTTCGCCAGCCTCAATATCTATATTCAAAGCTTCGCCCGGCTGGTGTGGTCGCAGGCGCAGTCTAAGCCGGATAGCTATCTGGCGCGCCTCTCGCCGGGGCTGGTGCCGCGCAATGCGCTGAGCGTGGTGATTGGTAGTTGCATGGTGAGCACGCTTGCCAGCTACTGGCTAAACATCAACCTCGATGCGCTGATCGTCTATGCCAACGGCATCTTTATTATGATTTATCTGCTGTGCATGCTGGCGGGCTGCCGGTTGTTAGGCGGGCGCTACCGCGCATTATCCGTCGTGGGCGTGGCGCTGTGCGTGCTGTTGCTGTCAATGGTGGGATGGAAGAGCCTGTACGCGATCGTGATGCTGGCCGCGCTGTGGGTGCTGCTGCCGAAAAGGAAGGCCTGAGCATTCCCGGCGTCGCTGCCGACCTGTAGCCGGGACCGCACCAACGCCATAAAAAAAGCCGGAGGCTCAACGCGCTCCGGCTTTTTATTATCACCACCACTTACGGGCGATGATCGTCTTTGTTATCCAACTGGTCCGGACGCTCGTCCTTACGCTGATACTCACCGTCAAACGTCTGCCCGCCTGTAGTACCGCCCGCAAACCCGCCGCCCGGCATCCGATTAAAGTGCAGATACGGCATCAGCTTCACGGTGAGGTGTTTCTGCACCGGCGGCAGCAACAGCACCAGACCTAACAAGTCGGTAAAGAATCCTGGCA
Organism: uncultured Kluyvera sp.; assembly: GCF_902485085.1. Lineage (NCBI taxonomy): Bacteria > Pseudomonadati > Pseudomonadota > Gammaproteobacteria > Enterobacterales > Enterobacteriaceae > Kluyvera > uncultured Kluyvera sp. Next base: position 102,386 of record NZ_CABTJS010000014.1, on the reverse strand, counting down.
ACAGCAGCAGCAAACCGGCGAGGATCAGCGAAACGCTTTTGACCATCTCGGCCGCCGGGCTTTCGCCCGCCTGCATTTTTTCCTGCATCAGCATCAGGTTTTTGAAGCCCTGATTGCGCACCAGCGACATGCCGATGACGGAGGTAAAAATAACCAGCACTAACGTCAGCAGGACGCCAAACACATGGGCGACCTGGATAAAAATCGATATCTCAATGTAAACATAGAGAAAAATGGCAATTAACGGTATCCAGCGCACTGGCATCTCCTGTTCGAAAAATAACGCGATTCGCGCGTTTGCAGCGATTCACAGCCCGCTACACTACCTTTAGATGGTGGTGATTCATCGTATTTCAATCAGCACCTGTCCATAATTTTGTCAACAATGGTCAAGCGGTGACTCATTTCACAAATCAATAATTCTTATCTGTTCCGTCTGATAATAAGTGATCCAGATTACTGCAATCCGCTATTATCAGCATATGATCATGGACACCGGGCCGATTAAGGAAATAATCTGCGGTCAGAAAACGCATAACCATTCAGATTATGCGTATTTAGTGAAATCATTGGCAGCTCGCAAATAGAAGGTTCACATGCTAAACAACATTCGTATCGAAGAAGATCTGTTGGGTACCAGGGAAGTTCCGGCTGACGCTTATTACGGCGTTCATACTCTGAGAGCGATTGAAAACTTTTACATCAGCAACAGCAAAATCAGCGACATCCCGGAATTTGTTCGTGGGATGGTGATGGTGAAAAAAGCAGCGGCCCTGGCGAACAAAGAACTGCAAACGATCCCTAAAGGCGTGGCGAATGCCATTATTGCTGCCTGTGATGAAGTCCTGAATAACGGCAAATGCATGGACCAGTTCCCGGTAGACGTTTACCAGGGCGGTGCAGGCACCTCCGTTAACATGAACACCAACGAGGTACTGGCAAACATCGGCCTGGAGCTGATGGGCCACCAGAAAGGGGAATACCAGTACCTGAACCCGAACGACCACGTCAACAAATGCCAGTCCACCAACGACGCCTACCCAACCGGTTTCCGCATCGCGGTGTACACCTCTATTCTGAAGCTGATTGATGCGATTAATCAGCTGGGCGAAGGCTTCCAGCGCAAAGCGGCGGAATTCCAGGACATCCTGAAAATGGGCCGTACCCAGCTGCAGGACGCGGTACCGATGACCCTGGGCCAGGAGTTCCACGCGTTCAACGTGCTGCTGACCGAAGAGACCAAAAACCTGCTGCGCACCGCAGAACTGCTGCTGGAAGTGAACCTCGGCGCGACCGCTATCGGTACTCGCCTGAACACGCCTGACGGCTATCAACAGCTGGCGGTACAGAAGCTGGCAGAAGTCAGTAATCTGGCGGTTGTCCCGGCGGAAGACCTGATCGAAGCAACCTCCGACTGCGGCGCGTACGTGATGGTACACAGCTCGCTGAAACGCCTGGCGGTGAAAATGTCGAAGATCTGTAACGACCTTCGCCTGCTCTCCTCCGGCCCGCGCGCTGGCCTGAACGAAATCAACCTGCCGGAGCTGCAGGCGGGCTCGTCCATCATGCCAGCCAAAGTTAACCCGGTGGTGCCAGAAGTGGTGAACCAGGTGTGCTTCAAGGTTATCGGCAACGACACCACCGTCACCATGGCATCTGAAGCCGGTCAGCTGCAGCTGAACGTGATGGAGCCAGTGATTGGCCAGGCGTTGTTTGAGTCTATCCACATCCTGACCAACGCCTGCTACAACCTGCTGGAAAAATGCATCGACGGGATTACCGCGAACAAAGAAGTGTGCGAAAGCTACGTCTATAACTCGATTGGTATCGTCACCTACCTCAACCCGTTCATCGGCCACCACAACGGCGACATTGTCGGTAAAATTTGTGCCGAAACCGGTAAGAGCGTACGTGAAGTGGTGCTGGAGCGCGGACTGCTGACGGAGGCGGAGCTGGACGATATCTTCTCCCCGCAAAACCTGATGCATCCGGCCTATAAAGCGAAGCGATATACCGATGAAAGCGAACAGTAGTCTTTCTGACTAATAAACTGAGGCATGTCATGATGACATGCCTTTTTTGTTTCTATAATTCACGAAAACACAACAATTATATATCAACTTGTTAAACAAGGAAGGCTATTATGTTTGGAGCAGAACTGGTCATTGTGCTTCTTGCCATTTATCTGGGGGCAAGACTTGGCGGTATCGGCATTGGTTTCGCTGGCGGTTTCGGCGTGCTGGTACTGACGCTCATCTTTCAAATTAAACCCGGTGCGATACCCTTTGACGTTATTGAAATCATCATGGCGGTTATCGCTGCCATTGCCGCGATGCAGATTGCGGGAGGGATGGATTATCTCGTCAGTCTGGCCGAGCGACTGCTCCGCCGTCACCCCAAATACATCACCTTCTTAGCGCCGCTGGTCACCTGGTTTATGACCATTCTGGCGGGCACTGGGCACACCGCGTTCTCCACGCTGCCGGTCATCACTGAAGTCGCCAAAGAGCAGGGGATCCGCCCTTCTCGCCCGCTCTCTATTGCCGTGGTCGCCTCGCAGATTGCGATTACCGCCTCGCCGATTTCCGCGGCGGTGGTGTTCTTCGCCGGCATTCTGGAACCGATGGGCGTGAGCTACCTGACGCTGCTGGCTATCTGTATTCCGGTAACGCTGATTGCCGTTATGCTCACTGCCGTTGTCTGTAACTTCCTCGGCTGCGAGCTGAAAGACGACCCGGTGTATCAGGAACGTCTAGCAAAAGGTGAAGTGCGCCTGCGCGGTAGCAAAGTGTTTGAGTTGAAGCCGCATGCGAAGCGTTCCGTCCTGCTGTTCCTGATTGGTATTGTGGCGGTGATGTTCTACGCCACCGCCATCAGCGACACCGTCGGGCTGATTCAGAACCCGGTACTGCCGCGTAACGAAGCGATTGTGGTGTTCATGCTGACCATCGCCACGCTGATTTGTATCACCTGTAAAGTCGATACCGGCGAGATCCTCAACGCCAGCACCTTTAAGTCCGGCATGAGCGCCTGCGTATGCGTGCTGGGCGTTGCATGGCTGGGCGATACCTTCGTGAAAGCGCATATCACCGACATTCAGGCGGTAGCGGGCGACCTGCTGCACAATTACCCGTGGCTGCTGGCGGTGGTGCTGTTCTTTGCCGCAACCCTGCTTTACTCCCAGGCGGCAACCACCAAAGCGCTGATGCCTGCGGCGCTGATGCTCGGCGTAACCCCGCTGACGGCGATTGCTTCCTTCGCGGCGGTTTCTGCGCTGTTCGTGCTGCCAACCTACCCGACGCTGTTGGCCGCGGTAGAGATGGATGACACCGGCTCTACGCGCATCGGCAAATACGTGTTTAACCACGCCTTCCTGATCCCGGGCGTGATAGCCATTACCCTGTGCGTGATCCTCGGTTTTATCTTCGGCGGCCTGATGCTCTAATCCGCTGTAAAAATCGTTAAAGTCGGGCCGCGCTGCGGCCCGATTCATTCAATCCCCATTACCCGCCGTGCTATAGTGCCTCTTTTCATCGATACGAGGTTTGCAATGAGTACTCCCGACGCTGTTGTGGTTCTCTGTACTGCTCCTGATGAAGCCACCGCCCAGGACCTGGCGGCGAAAGTGCTGGCAGAAAAGCTGGCGGCCTGCGCTACGCTGCTGCCCGGCGCAACATCGCTCTACTACTGGGAGGGGAAACTCGAACAGGAGTATGAAGTGCAGATGCTGCTGAAAACCGACCACGCGCACCAGCAGGCGCTGCTCGACTGTCTGAAGGCTCACCACCCGTATCAAACGCCCGAACTTCTGGTTTTACCCGTTACTCACGCAGATACCGATTATCTCTCATGGCTCAACGCTTACTTACGCTGATTCTGCTGCTGTGCAGCACCTCGGCCTTTGCCGGGCTGTTCGACGCGCCCGGCCGCTCGCAATTCGTTCCTGCCGACCAGGCTTTCGCCTTTGATTTTCAGCAAAACCAGCACGATGTAAAACTTACCTGGCAGGTGAAAGACGGCTACTACCTGTATCGCAAACAGGTTCAGGTTACCCCCGCTAACGCCAGCATCGCTCCGCTCCAGTTGCCCAACGGCGAATGGCATAGCGACGAGTTCTACGGCAAAAGCGAGATCTATCGCCACAGCCTGACCGTACCGGTGACGCTGACCCAGGCCAACGCAGGTGCGATGCTTACCGTCACCTACCAGGGCTGCGCCGATGCGGGCTTCTGCTACCCGCCGGAAACCAAAACTGTACCATTGAGCGCGGTCAAAGCCCTTCCCCCTCTCCCCACCGGGGAGAGGGCCGGGGTGAGGGGCAACCCCAGCGCGGACTTACCGTTCTCCGCCCTCTGGGCCTTACTCATCGGCATCGGCATCGCCTTCACCCCCTGCGTCCTGCCAATGTATCCGCTGATCTCCGGCATCGTCCTCGGCGGCAAACAGCGCCTCTCCACCGCCCGCGCGCTGCTGCTGGCCTTTATCTACGTGCAAGGCATGGCGCTGACCTACACCGCGCTCGGCCTGGTGGTGGCCGCCGCCGGAATGCAGTTCCAGGCAGCGCTCCAGCATCCGTACGTGCTCATCGGCCTGTCGGCGGTGTTTATCCTGCTGGCACTGTCGATGTTTGGTGCCTTCTCGCTGCAATTGCCATCGTCGCTGCAAACTCGCCTTACCCTGATGAGCAACCGCCAACAGGGCGGCTCAATGGGCGGCGTATTTGCGATGGGGGCGATTGCCGGGCTTATCTGTTCGCCGTGTACCACCGCGCCGCTGAGCGCCATCCTGCTGTACATCGCCCAGAGCGGTAACCTGTGGCTCGGCGGCGGAACGCTGTACCTCTACGCGTTGGGGATGGGTCTACCGCTGATTCTGGTGACGGTATTCGGCAACCGCCTGCTGCCCAAAAGCGGGCCGTGGATGGCGCACGTCAAAACCGCGTTTGGCTTTGTGATCCTCGCTCTGCCGGTGTTCCTGCTGGAACGTATTATTGGTGACGTCTGGGGGCTGCGACTGTGGTCGATGCTCGGCGTGGCATTCTTCGGCTGGGCGTTTATCACCAGTCTTGGTTTGAAAAAGCCGTGGCAGCGCATCGGCCAAATACTCCTGCTCGCCGCCGCGCTGATTAGCGTACGCCCGCTTCAGGATTGGGCCTTTGGTACTACCGTGGCGCAGAGCCAGTCGCACCTCAACTTTACCCGCATCAACAGCGTTGAGACGCTGAACGCCGCGCTGGCCAGCGCTCAGGGCAAGCCGGTCATGCTCGACCTTTACGCCGACTGGTGCGTGGCCTGCAAAGAGTTTGAGAAGTACACCTTTAGCGACCCGCAGGTACAGCAGGCGCTGCAAAACACCGTGCTGCTACAGGCGGACGTCACCGCCAACAGCGCGCAGGACGTGGCGCTGCTAAAACATTTACAGGTTCTGGGCCTGCCAACCATTCTCTTCTTTGATGAGAACGGCAACGAGCAGCCCGCACTACGGGTGACCGGCTTTAAGGATGCCGCCGCGTTCCGCGCACATTTGCGCGATCGCCAACCGTAGACAACACTTTTAGACGGATAGCCGTCAACGGAGGAGAGACACGTGCAACGCGAAGACGTACTAGGAGAAGCCCTACAGCTCCTCGAGCAAGAAGGGATTGCGAGCACCACGCTGGAGATGGTTGCCGAACGCGTAGACCGCCCGCTGGACGAACTGCGCCGTTTCTGGCCGGACAGCGAAGCGCTACTGTATGACGCGCTACGCTACCTGAGCCAGCAGGTTGAGACCTGGCGCCGCCAGTTGATGCTCAACGAAGAACTGACTCCCGAGCAAAAACTGCTGGCCCGCTACAGCGCGCTAACCGACTGCGTGACCAAAAACCGCTACCCCGGCTGCCTGTTTATCGCCGCCTGCACCTTCTACCCGGAAGCTGACCACCCGATTCATCAGCTCGCCGCGCAGCAAAAGCAGGCCGCCTATGACTATAGCCACGAACTGCTGACCCAACTGGAAGTGGACGACCCGGCGATGGTCGCCAAACAGATGCAGCTGGTGCTGGAAGGCTGCCTCAGCCGCATGCTGGTCAGCCGCAGCCAGGCCGACGTGGACACCGCGCAACGTCTCGCCGAAGACATTCTGCGCTTTGCCCAGTGCCGCCAGAACGGCGCGCTGACCTAAGCCCCAGCCGCGCAGTAGCCTGAAAAAGGAAGAGAAACACGTAGATTGCCGCAATAGTAAGCAGTTGAACGGCTTTTCGGTGATTTTGGTTGACGCGCGGGGGCGACTACGGTTTAATGCGCCTCGTTGCCCGGATAGCTCAGTCGGTAGAGCAGGGGATTGAAAATCCCCGTGTCCTTGGTTCGATTCCGAGTCCGGGCACCACTATTTTTGTTTTGGGACGTCACTATACGTCCGGGAACATAGAAAAATCAGTAGGTTGATGAAAATCTGGAACACCGAAAGGTGCTGCTAGATTTTTTTATATCCGTAGTTTCTGGTGGCTTAATTGAGGGCCTGCCGGTTCGATAAACTACGGAGCCCCCCACCATGTCTCTGACTGATGCCGCCATCCGCAACGCCAAATCGCTCGATAAACCTTACAAACTCATTTACCCTTTCGGCCTTTTTACTTTGGCTGCATCAGAGACAAGAATAACCCCCTTCGTTTCAACGCCCACAGCGGTTCGTATCCAGCGCGAAGCTTTCAATTCAGCGGCAAATTAATCAACCAGTTCCGCCGATGTGCTGGATATCCTCAACGGTATTGATAAGCGCTAAACCTAAGGCCCGGTCTTCGCAGCGCCACCGGGGAAGATCAATGCCGTTATGCCAGCGCCTGTTGCCAGTCGGCAATCAAATCGTCCGAGGCTTCAATTCCCACCGACAGCCTAATTAGCTGCGGCGTAATGCCGTTCGCCAGCCGTTGCTCCAGCGGGATTGAGGCGTGCGTCATGCTATAGGGTTGGCTCACCAGACTTTCCACACCGCCCAGACTCTCAGCCAGCGTAAATAGTTTCAGCTTGCTAATAACCTGCGCCGCGTAGTGGTCGTCGCCTTTCACTACCACTGAAATCATCCCGCCGGGCAGCGCCATCTGCTTACGCGCCAGCGCATGATGCGGGTGCGACGGCAGCCATGGGTACCACACTTTTTCCACCCGCGGCTGCTGCTCCAGCCACTGGGCCAGCGCCAGTGCGTTACTGCTGTGGCGCTCAAGGCGCAATGACAGCGTGCGGATCCCGCGCAGCGTCAGGAAACTGCTGAACGGATCGAGCACGCCGCCCACGGCGTTATGCAAATAGGCCAGTTTTTCCGCCAGCGCGGGGTTATCGCCCACCACCGCCAGCCCGGCCACTACGTCAGAGTGGCCGTTCAGATATTTGGTGGCGGAGTGCACTACGATATCGAAACCGAGCTCAATCGGGCGATGGATAACCGGCGAGGCAAAGGTGTTATCCGCCACGCTCAGGACCTTGTGCCGCTGCGCGATCGCCGCGATCGCCTCCAGATCCGCCAGCTTAAGCAGCGGGTTGGTCGGCGTCTCAACCCAGATCATACGCGTATCTGGATGAATGGCCGCTTCCAGCCCCGCCAGGTCGTCGGGCTTCACCCAGCTCACCCGTAGGCCAGTACTGCGCTTGCGAACATTTTCAATCAGGCGATACGTGCCGCCGTAAACATCATCCACCGCAACGATATGGCTGTCTTTATCAAGCAGCTCCAGCACCGTAGAGATGGCCGCCAGTCCGGAGGCAAAGGCGTAGCCGCGTGTGCCTCCTTCGAGTTCCGCAATCGCCGTTTCCAGCGCATGGCGGGTCGGATTTCCGCTGCGGGAATATTCATAGCCGGAATGCTGACCAGGGGCAGGCTGCGCAAAGGTGGATGTGGCGTAAATCGGTGGCATCACCGCGCCGTGCTGGTCGGTGAAGGTGCCGCTGTGCACGCTCAAAGTATTCAACGTTTTCATAAGTACTCCTTTATTGTTCCAGTCGGTTACGCCAGGTGGTCAGCACATCGCTGCGTGTAATCAGGCCAAGAAAGCGGTTGTTGTCCGTAATCACTGCCACCAGGCCCCGGTCAAAAATGGCTCTCAGGTCGCTTTCCGACGCGTGCTTGTCAAGGGTTTCCACGTTGCGGGTCATCGCCTCTTTCACCGGTGATGAAAAACGCGCGCTATCGCCCTGCACGTGGCTTATCAGGTCCCACTCATCGACGATGCCGACTACGTGGCCGTTTTCCAGCACCGGCAACTGCGAGAAGTCGTACAGCCGCATACGCGCCAGCACGGCGGCGAGGGTGTCATCCGGGGCTGCGGTGACGGTGGCCCCTTCGTCGTGGCGTAGGGCAATGAAATCGGTCAGATCGCCGCGCGTCGGGCGGCTTAATAATCCCTGCTGACGCATCCAGTCATCGTTGAACATTTTGGAGAGGTATTTGTTGCCGCTATCGCAGGCGAGCGTCACCACGCGTTTAGCGGTGGTCTGCGTCTGGCAGTAACGCAATGCGGCACTGAGCAGTGTCCCGGTGGACGAACCGGCCAGCACCCCTTCGGTTTGTAGCAAGGCGCGGGCGGTGGCAAACGCCTCGGCATCGCTCACGCGATAGGCCGTATGAACGCCGTCGATATGGGCCAGCGGCGGGATAAAATCCTCACCGATCCCTTCGACTAGCCAGGAGCCCGGCTCGCCGTACTGTCCGGTTTCAACCTGATCGGCAAGAATCGAACCGGCCGGGTCGGCAAGGATAAATTCGGTTTTCGGCGAGTGTTCGGCAAACCACGCCTGCAATCCCCCCAGCGTCCCGCCGGAACCGACACCGACCACAATCGCGTCGATATCGCCGTCAAGCTGGGCGTAAATTTCCGGCGCGGTGGTACTAAAGTGCGCCAGCGGATTGGCCTCGTTATTAAACTGGTCGATGTAAAACGCCCCCGGCGTCTCCTGCGCCAGGCGATGAGCATAATCCTGATAATAGGCCGGGTGACCTTTGTTGACGTCTGAGCGCGTTAGCACCACTTTTGCCCCCAGCGCCCGCAGGTGGAAAATCTTCTCCCGGCTCATTTTGTCCGGCACCACCAGAATCAAAGCGTAGCCTTTTTGCGCGGCAATCAGCGCCAGCCCAAGGCCGGTATTGCCCGCGGTCGCCTCTATGATGGTCCCGCCTGGCTGTAAATGGCCCAGCCGTTCGGCTTCGGTAATCATCGACAGCGCAACGCGGTCTTTGATGGAACCACCCGGGTTCTGGTTTTCCAGTTTTAAGAACAGGCTGCAGGGGCCGGTCTCCAGTTTATGCAGTTGGAGAAGCGGCGTCTGGCCGATAAGTTCACTAATCGAATGCAACACTGACATGGTTAATCACCCACAGATAAACGTGATGAGCGGATGATAGGTCTGTCAATTTGCCTGTTTAAAGAACGTTTATCCAGCAATTAGAACGAAAAGAAATATGAACTGCTATTTAGACATCAGGAGGGAAAGGCGCTTAGCCGTCCGGAAGTGTTGATTGCCGTAATTTGGCATTTTTGCTGTGTTTTTAGCCATTTTACCGGAAGTCTGTCTGTGGTTTATGCATCTCGCAGATAACCATTGCTGAATTAAGTCATTAGGCAAAACAGTGTGACGGGGCGCTACTTAGTGCCAGAAGTTATATCTAATGTCTATTTAGTTATTTGAATTATATTCATGACTGATTATTATCTTTTGGACTTCCATACTGCTAAACCGCCAAACGGATAAGTAATGCAATGATCATTCTCAGGAATATTTCTAAGATTTTCGACCAGGGAAAGGCGTCGATTACCGCCGTGGACAGCGTCAATCTGTCGGTTGAGCAGGGGCAAATTTACGGGATTATTGGCTACAGCGGCGCCGGGAAAAGTACGCTGATTCGTCTGCTGAACGGTCTGGAAAAACCGACCTCCGGCAGCGTTGTGATAAACGGTCAGGACATCTCGGCGGCAAAGGGCGAGCAACTGCGCCAGGCCCGGCTGAAAATCAGCATGGTCTTCCAGCACTTCAACCTGTTGTGGTCGCGTACGGTGGCAGAAAACATCGCCTTTTCCATGCAGATCGCCGGTGCGCCAAAAGCGAAAATCAAAACTCGCGTGGCGGAACTGATCGATCTGGTCGGGCTGAAAGGCCGCGAAGGGGCTTATCCGTCGCAGCTGAGCGGCGGGCAGAAACAGCGCGTGGGGATTGCCCGTGCGCTGGCGAATAACCCGGATGTGCTGCTGTGCGATGAAGCGACGTCTGCGTTGGATCCGCAAACAACCGATCAGATCCTCGATCTGCTGTTGGATATTAACCGTCGTTTCAAACTGACGATCGTGCTGATCACCCATGAAATGCATGTGGTACGCAAAATCTGTGACCGCGTGGCGGTAATGGAAAACGGCAGCGTGGTGGAAGAAGGCGATGTTATCAGCGTCTTCACGCACCCACAGCAGCCGATCACGCGCCAGTTTGTTCGCCAGATTGGTCAGTATCAGGAAGAGGAATTTAACCCTGATCTGAACGCAGATCTCGACGGCACCGTGATCAAACTGACCTTCACCGGGCATAACACGCATCAGCCGGTGGTGGGTGAAATGACGCTGCGCTACGGACTGCCGTTCAATATTTTGCATGGAAAAATGACGCAAACCGCCCACGGCGTGTTTGGTCAACTGTGGGTGCACGTCGTGGCCACAGAGGAACAAGTGAACAATATCCTCGCGGATTTACGCCATAGCGATATTGAAGGCGAGGTGATTAAACATGCTTGAGACATTATTTCCGCATCTGAAACTGGCCCAGTTATGGGCGGCAACGCAGGAGACGCTGTACATGACGGCGCTCTCCGGCGCGGCAACTTTTGTATTAGGGATCATTCTGGGGCTGGCGCTGTTTTTGACTGCCCGTGGCGGGTTATTTCAAAACCGCGCGCTCTATAGCGTGATTTCGATTGTGGTGAACGTGTTCCGCTCGATCCCGTTCATCATCCTGATTGTTCTGCTGATTCCGTTCACCAAAACAATTGTCGGCACCATCCTCGGGGCGAATGCCGCACTGCCGGCGCTGATTGTTGGGGCTGCGCCGTTTTATGCCCGCCTGGTGGAGATTGCTCTGCGTGAGGTGGACAAAGGGGTAATCGAGGCGACCCGCTCAATGGGCGCGCGTCTTAGTACACTGATTTTTCGGGTACTACTGCCTGAATCATCACCTGCACTGGTTTCCGGAATCACGGTGACGCTGATTGCTCTGGTGAGTTACAGCGCCATGGCCGGAGTTATCGGTGCGGGCGGCTTAGGAAATCTGGCTTATCTGGAAGGATTCCAGCGCAACCACGGCGACGTCACGCTGGTGGCGACAGCGACCATTTTGATCATTGTCTTCATCATCCAGTTCTTTGGCGACGCAATTACTTCTCTGTTAGATAAACGCTAATAAAATTAGGGAACCATATCATGAAAAAAACACTGACACTGATTGCCGCCATGACTTTAGGTGCGATGAGCTTTTCCTCCTGGGCTGACAAGCTGACCGTGGGCGCGTCCAACGTACCGCATGCTGAAATTCTGGAGCAGGCGAAACCGATTCTGGCAAAACAGGGGATCGATCTGGAGATCAAACCGTTTCAGGACTACATCCTGCCGAACACCGCACTGGCTGGCCGTGAAATCGACGCCAACTATTTCCAGCACATCCCGTACCTTAACAGCGTACTGAAAGACCACGCGGGCGACAAAACCTATGATTTCGTCAGCGCTGGCGCAATCCACATTGAGCCGATTGGTATTTACTCCAAAAAATACAAGTCGCTGAAAGACCTGCCGCAGGGTGGCAAAATCATTATGCGTGACGCGGTATCCGAAGAAGGCCGTATTCTCTCTATCTTTGAAAAAGAGGGAGTGATCAAGCTGAAACCGGGCGTGGATAAAGTTTCTGCACGTATCAGCGATATCGTTGAGAACCCGAAAAAGTTGCAGTTCCAGCCAAACGTAGAAGCAGCGCTGCTGCCGCAGATGTATAACAACGACGAAGGTGATGCGGTGGTGATCAATGCCAACTACGCCATCGACGCGGGTCTTGACCCAGTACACGATCCGATCGCAGTTGAGAGCGGTGAGAACAACCCGTACGCCAACATCATTACCGTACATCGTGGCGATGAGAAGAAAAAAGATATCGTCGCGCTGGTGAACGTACTGCACTCTAAAGAGATTCAGGACTGGATCCGCACTAAATATAAAGGTGCTGTTATTCCGGTAAACAACTGATTTTCTGCTGTCCTGGTGCGACGGGTTAGCCTGTCGCACTGCCCCACAGCAGCATGATATTCATCCCCGCAATAGGCCACCACAGAGGCGTAATTATCGGGCAGACCCGGCGTCGGCGCGTTGCGTCTCGGACGAGCTACGTCCAGATGAAGGACAGATAAGCGCAGCGCCATCCGGCAATGCCACAGCGCGAATCACCCAATCCTCACCCACCGCCACCCTACCGCCATCATCACCAGCACAATCGTCACTCCCGCCGCCATATGCAGCAGAAAATCCAGCGGATGCACCTCCACCGGGTGGCAAAACGACAGCATCGTCAGCGCCATACAGGCGATTCCCACCCCTGACGTCGCCAGCGTGCGCAGCGGGTACAGCGCCCGGGTCCGGCGCAGGTAGCCCATCATAATGGCCATCATCGGCGTGCTCACCGCCATCATAAACGCGTAGCAGTTCACTTCGTCGGGATGGCTTTCCGGGGCGTGTGTCGTCCCGAGGCTGAAGATAACGCCGCCGAGCCAGAGCGCAATTAGCGGCACAAACCAGCGCCAGCCCAGCGGTTTACGCCCGGCGATGCTCAGCAGGAAGGCGTTGCGTATCGCTAGTATGCCCATCACAAAGGCCACGGTCAGTTGCAGTACTGCCAGCAACGCGCCGGCTTGCGTCCAGTCCGTCGCTACCCGGTGAAACACCAGGCTACTAAGCCAGCCGCACGGCAGCGCCATCAGCAGCCAGGCGGCGACCCGTCGGTTGCTGGCCCAGGGGCGGCGTATCGGCCCGGCGTCGCGGCTGAGCTTCGCAATAAAAAGATCATGATCGGTCATGGTTCGCTCCCATCCGGCGAAGGTTGGTTAGTGCTCTGTGTAATAGTGATTTCACCGCCGAAACGCTTAAATTATGGCGGGCGGCGGCCTCGGCGAGGCTCATCTCCTGCAGGTGGATATGCTCCACAATCTGCCGCTGGCGCGAGGGGAGCTGGTCGAGGATTAGCGCCAGCGTTGCTTCTCGTTCATCCTCTTCCGGGATGTGTTCAGCGGCGGGCTCAACGACCTCTTCCTCATCGGCTTCACGTAGCCAGTGGCGACCGCGTTTACGCAGCGCGTCAACGGTGCGGGCCTGAGTGATGGCCATCAGCCACGGTAAAAACGGACAGGCGGGATCGTAGGTGTGGCGCACCCGATGGACAGCCAGCAGCACGTCCTGGATAACATCGTCAACCAGCACGCTGTCGGCAATCTGCTTGCGGACCATCGCCCGAATCACCGGCACGATGGCCCGCAGCAGTTGGGTATAGGCATCGCGATCCCCCACCTGCGCGCTTGCCATCAGCGCAGGCCATGCTTCACGCGGCGCTAAACCGTTATCCATATTCCGCCATGCCCGTTACCTCATGCTTTTTTACCGGATGCCTGATTCAGGGCGTCGACCACAATCATCGGGGTCAGCACCTGCGGCAGCACTTTCGGCGCGCTGCCGTCCGCCGGGTAGACCACGTAGAGCGGCAAACCACCCTGCCCGAACGCGGTCATCGCGTCATCGATATCGGCGTTAAATTTAGTGGAATCCGCCACCATGTAGATCGTATTTGTGCTCGCCAGAGCCTGTTTCACCGCCGCCGTTGAGAGCGATGTGCGCTCGTTCACCTGGCAGGTAATGCACCAGGACGCGGTGAAGTCGACAAAGATAGCTTTGCCATGCCCGCGCATCTCCTCCACCGTCTGCGGCGACCACTTCACCTGCGTGATGTTCTCCACGCGCGCGAGTTCCGGCTGCGACGGCTGGACGTGCATCACGCCAGGCAGCGGGCTGACCGCGGCGATAAACAGCACCACCGTCACCGCCAGCAGCGCTTTGTAGGATTGGCCGATATAGCGTCGGCGCTGGGCCATACCGTACAGCCACGCGGCAAAGCTCACCACCACCGCACAAATCAGCATCGCTAACAGCGCGGTGGTCCCCGCCTGCTGGGTCAGTACCCACACCAGCCAGGCAAACGCTCCGAGCATCGGGAACGCCAGGCCGCGTTTGAGGATATCCATCCATGCGCCTGGTCGCGGCAGACGTTTGGCGATGGCCGGGAATAGCGAGACCAGCGTAAACGGTGCGGCAAAGCCTATCGCCAGCGACAGGAAAATCGATAGCGAGGCCACCGGAGGTTGAACCAGCGCGTAGCCCACCGCGCCCGCCATAAAGGGTGCCGAGCAGGGTGTTGCCACCACAATCGCCAGCGCGCCGGTTAACGCCGAGCGCACAAAAGCCCCGCTTCCTACCGAAATCTCCCCGGCGCGTTGCAGCGATAAACCCACTTCAAACACGCCGAGCAGATTCAGCGCCGCGCCCAGAATGATTAACGCCAGCACGGCAATGACCATCGGCGACTGAAGCTGGAACCCCCAGCCGACGGCGGTGCCGCCAGCACGCAGCGCCAGCAGTATGCCAGCCAGCACCAGCATGGTAAAAATCACGCCGAGCAAAAAGCCCAACCCTTCGGTGCGCGCACTTTTGGCATCGCCCTCATGGCGCAGAATGCCCAGCGCCTTCAGCGAGATGACCGGGAACACGCAGGGCATCAGGTTGAGGATAATGCCGCCCACAAAGGCGGCCAGAATGGCAGTTAACATAGCGAACCCCGGCGGCTAAATTACGAGTGCGATTGCGCGTATTGCTTCACGGCATCCATCGCTTTCTGGATGTGCTCATCAGGGTTACGGTCGGTGTAGCTCATCAGAATTTTGCCGTCCGGTGCAATCACAAACGAGGTGCGGTCCGACAGCGTTTTGCCATTCATCTGCATCAGCGTCTGGTACTGCGCCGCCACTTTCGCGCCCGGGTCTGCCGCCACGGCAAATTTATCCCGGCACTCCAGTTTTGAGAACTCATCCACCTGGTCAACGTTACCGGCAGTCACGCCCACCACGGTTGCGCCGAGCTTTTTGAAATCATCGGTGGCTTCGGCAAAAGCGTGCGCCTCAAGGGTGCAGCCTTTGGTGAACGCGGCTGGGAAGAAATAGAGCACCACTGGCCCTTTCTGCAATGCCTGTTGCAGGGAGAAGGTCAGCGGTTTGCCGCCGAGCGCGCCTTGCAGGCTGAAGTCTGGTGCTTTTGCGCCGGGTTCAAGGGCAGCGTTCGCATTCACGGCGAACAGAGAAAGGCTGAGTACGGCGGCGGCTGACAAGGTTTTCAAACGATTCATGGTCGACTCCATCAGGGGGATAAAGGTGCTCTGTACATAATAGTTCGCACGCTAAGGCCTGAAGGTTTCGGTCAATAGAAAAAAATATCAGTGCCAATTGAAAAAATCAGTTTACAGCCAATAAAGGCGGAGGTTGTTATATGAAGCGAAGATGCTGAGAGAAGGCGTTGCAGAATGAGTAAAAATGTTTAATGAACCGCTTACCTACGAGGATTCTTGTACACTATCCGCTGACAATGTTTAGAGAATAAAATGGCCCATATAATAACTGAGCCATATTCTTATTTGTAAGAACACATCTATAGATGTTTAATAAATAACATCATGGATATGTAATTATAGCATTCACATTACCATCAAATAGTTTACATTGATCCTTAAACGTCCAGTACTTAACGTTCTCTACCTCGTTTGAGAGTACTGGCTTGCATCCGTTACTATCAATAGGCATATTTCCTATTTGTTTAACCACATTACCGTCATTAATCAATAGAACACTATTACCACTTTTAAAAAACGAAAGAGTATCACCTTCTCTATGCAATGTTCTTTCCAGTATTATCTCTGGGTGTGGGTTATAAAGATTCGGGTAATTCTCAAGCACAAATGTACTTACAGGTGACAAATATGTATAGTCTTTCGCATACCACAAATTATTAGCCTGCATATATGCAACAATTGTCTGAGAAGCCAATACAAATACAGAAATTGAATTTACTAACCATTTCCTATCAAACGAATAAATTAATTCAGATATTGCGAAAATAATAAAAACAGAGTTCCAGTATGTATATCTAAGTATTCCAAACGTTCCTGGATTCCAGTTTGTCGTCTGTGTGCTGGGTATTGCAGAAACAATACTTAAAAAAATCAAAAACAAAGATAAAACAATTCTACCAACATTCTTTTCTTTTTTAAACAAAGAAAAACAAAATAAAGGAAGACATATAAAGAAAGCAGGAATGAGTAAAACCATACCTTGATTAAGATCAAGGTAAAACCCAATAACCCTCTCTATTGAAATTAAATTATAATCTGCACTCCCCTTTGACAATATAAGGTTTGGAGCATTGAAATTATATAGATAAAATATAGATGGAGCTAATATCAGTAAAGCACAAACTATTGCAAATGGTATATCTCGATATATCGAACGAGCAAGCACTTTAATTTTACTATCATTATCATCCTTAGCCATTGTTAACAAGCCAAAGATATATACAGCCAATGAAGAAAAAGCTATCGGTGGATTTTGCATTGAGCAAACAGCGAGAATAAGAGCAGATTTTTTATACTTCCTATTCTTTAAGAGCACCAGTGATATAACAATTAAACTTAGAGTAACTGATTCTGGATGATTCCATTTTAAGTATTGAATCGTTGCTATTGTTATTAGCCCAGAAAGAACTACTGCTTTATATACTAACCCCTCACTTAATTTAAATATTAAAAAATACATAGCCAATAAGAAAAATATCATATTTGTAAATACAAATGATACTGTTGGACTAGATTTTATAAAACTAAAAACTACATATGAAGGTAAATTAAGTAAAGAATAGCCAAAAAAATGCCAAGGAAAATACTCATTCTTCGTCGATTTAAAAAAAGGCACAGACTCTTCGCTAAGACAGCCAGGGTCTTTTAGGCAATTAAGCGTCTGGTCATTAAAATCATCGGACTTAGCTTTAAATTTTGATATCACATCGTTAACATCTTCAACTCTCAATGCTGGTGAACCGTGATTCATCAGACTTTGTGACATCAGTATATACTCATGGCCATCGCCTGTTATGGGAAAATCTCTCCCCTTCAAATAGAAAAATAGCGCCACAATAATCACAGTTAATACTATCGCCAATTTTTTTCTTAATTTCATTTTTAATTTAAACATTTATGATGATAATCCCACACAATATAACAACGATTCCAATTATTAGCTTTGCACTAATTTGCTCACCAAATAAAAATCCGAAAAACAATAACTGAAGTACAGCAAACGCTACCATTAAAGGATATGCTTTTGAAACAAGAGAATGTTTTAATGCCATAGAATAAAAGACAAACCCAATACCATAAAAAAACAATGCAGGTGTTTTAGAAATAATACTGTCACCTAAATTATTTAGTATATAGATCCTATCCTGGTATTTTATGACCACACTTGCCAACGCACTAAATGTCGCGCTAATGAAAAGAAATATGACGCTTAAAAACTCCACATGGAACTCCAATTGATGTATTTAAAGCCTAGGATAATCATCACCATTGCAATGGTTATGGAAGTATAGATTGAAGTTCTTCGTATGTGTCGATTATTATCACACCGCCACCAATAGAGAACAATGATAAAATTTTGGTCACCGGGGTTTTCCGCGCTTGTAATTAGTGTGAAAATCGTAGGATTGATTACCATTTGAGATGAGACAAAATTTTAATGAGATCACAAAGAAAAAATAATAACGAAGCCCTTGCAAAATTTCTATCACAAAGTTGGGGGTTGTGCAAGCTGATGCGGCCAAAGCAGTGGGTTAAGAACGGATTTGTTCTAGCTCCACTGATGTTCTCCGGGGAGTTTATGGACCTCGAAGCAGTGAGTCGCGCTATGTTTGCTATGTTTTTGTTCTGTGTCGCTTCATCAGCCGTCTACATAATCAACGATATACACGATATTGAGAATGACCGCCGGCATCCAAGAAAATCAAAGACTCGCCCTCTGGCAGCAGGCATCATTTCTATACCAGCGGCCCTTACACTACTTGCGGTTCTTTATACTGTACTTGTACTAAGTTGGTTTATCGCACCAAAAGTTATGCTGGTCATCATAGCCTATTCGGTTTTGAACCTAGCCTATACTTTTAAACTTAAATATCTGCCCGTGATAGACATATTCGTTATTGCCATTGGTTTCGTTTTACGCGTCTATGCTGGGGCCATGGCAGTAGGGGCACCGGTTTCATCATGGATGTTTATCACAACCCTATGTTTAGCTTTATATTTAGCATCTGTTAAACGCCAGCAAGAACTAAAACAAAGCGGTAGTGAGGGGCGAAAGACGCTTGAAAAGTATACAGTTGCGTTGGTGGATCGCTATGCTGAAATGTCCGCAACAGGGGCATTGTTGTTCTACAGCATGTTTGTTATGTCTGCCAGACCTGAGCTAGTCATCACCATTCCATTGGTGCTTTTTGGATTATTTCGTTATTGGTTTGTTGTAGAGGCTCTTGAGGGTGGTGAATCGCCCACTGATGCGCTATTCGCGGACTGGCCATTGTTACTTACAGTGATATTGTGGGTTAGTGCTTGTATTTGGTCATTGTGGCCGGGGCAGGGGTAATTATGGACTTCTCTTATTTATTGACTCCGTTTCTGGCTTGGCTTGTTGCGGGTATCTCCAAGTTTATTATCAACAGCGTAAAAGCCGGTAAACCTGCTTTTTCTCTTATCGGTTACGGTGGGCTGCCTAGTAACCACAGTGCGATTGTTAGCAGCATGACCATGCTTATTGCCTTGAAGGAAGGTATCGGAAATCCCGCTTTTGGTGTTGCGCTCACACTCGCTTTTATCGTTATGCTTGACGCTAGCAGTCTCCGTCGGCAGGTAGGAAAACATGCTGAAGCGATCAATAAGTTGTTTGCTGATCAATCCGAGAACAAAATACTACGCGAACGTATGGGTCACACCCGAATTGAAATTTTAGCCGGTATCATCGTTGGCATTGTGGTTGCTGCCATAGTAAATGCGGCTTTTCTAGCATTTTAGTCACGTAGGCCGAATAAGCTTGCCTTATCCGACCTATAGAATTATGCCACGCTGCCGAATACCAGCCGCCCCTTATGGAACGTCGCAGCGCGCGGAGAAATCCGCGCCACGGCTTCCGCCGAGCACGAGGCGTCCACCAGCACAAAGCTGGCGTCATCCTGCGCCTTCGGCCACACGCGCTCGCCCTGGTCGTTCAGCGGCAGCACGTCGCCGGTGGCGAGGAACAGCGAGCGGGAGAGATTCTGCTCGTTCGGGCGGATATAGAGCTGGGCGTAGAGGTTGGCTTTTTCGAACATATCGCCAAGGCCGTACGGCGACCAGTGGTCAATCACGCTGTCGGTGCCGGTCATCAGCGTCACGCCTTTGTCACGCAGCTGTTTCAGCGGCATATGCAGCGTGCCGATGGGGACCGTTGAAGCGATGGAAATCTGCTGCGCGGCCATACGGGTGGCAATCTCATCCACCTGCCCTTCGTTCATTGTTGCCAGCGCGAAGGCGTGGCTGATGGTCAGCTTGCCCTTCAGCGCCGGCGTTTTCTCCACGGTTTCCACCATATATTTCACCGCCGCCACGCCCGCCGGGCTGGTTTCATGCAGGTGAATATCCACCCCTTTGTGGTAGTCGATGGCAATCTGGAACATGGTGTCGAGGGACTTCTCCATCGCACCGTCGACGTTGGTCGGGTCCAGCCCGCCGACGTAGTGCGCCCCGGCCTGCATCGCTTCGCGCATCAGCGGTTCAGATTTCGATAACAGCAGCCCATGCTGCGGGAAGGCGACGATTTCACAGTCGAAACCGGCTTTGCGCCGCGCCAGCACCGCCTGTAAATTTTCGAGGTTTTTCAGCCCGGAGACCGGCTCGATATTGCAGTGGCTGCGGGCGATGGTGGTGCCTTTTGATTGCAGCAGGTCAATCAGCTTTTCGGCGCGCTCCTGCGTGTAGGGCTGGAGTTCAGGCAACAGCTTTTGCTCAAGCTTAATCATATCCTGAATCGTGGTGCCTGCCGGGCGGTTGAGCGAGCGCCACGGGCCGCCGTAGAAGGTTTTATCGAGGTGGATATGCATGTCGCGGGTGGTCGGCAACATCAGCTTGCCGCCAGCGTCATAGTGCGGCAGCGCGGCGTCCGGGTGGCTGTTGTTATCGCGCAGGGCCACGATTTTGCCGTCCTGAATTTCCACGGTCTGTTGCGCAGTGCGGGTGTGCACGACGACGGCCCCCTCGTACTCAAAACCCGTTTCAAGCAGCACGTTATCCAGATAGTAATGGCTGTCGGTAATATTCATGGTTCCCTTCGTCTCGCAGACGGCAGTGCCGGAAGTCGCTGCATAGGCCATCGGCGCGGTCGCGCCAAACAGCGCGGCGGCGGTGACCATTTTGCCGCTGTTGCTTAAAAACTCACGGCGACTGTTATTCTCTTTCATCGTCGTTCCTTATCAATGGACAATATGAGTGCCCGTTTCGCCGCGCAGGGCGGCAGGCAGACATTCCGGCGTGGTGATAATCACTCGTTTACCGCCGTGTTGTAAAAATTGCAGGCTAGCGACAATCTTCGGCAGCATGCTGCCCGCCGGGAAGTGGCCTTCGTGCATGTAGCGGGTCATGGTGGCGATATCCACCTGCCCCATCGTCTGCTGTTCCGGTTTGCCAAAGTGAATGCAGACCTTCTCCACCCCGGTGGTGATCACCAGAATATCAGCGGCGATCTCGCGCGCCAGCAACGCGGTGGAGAGATCTTTGTCGATCACCGCATCGACGCTGTGATAATCGCCCTCTTCCCCCAGCACCACCGGAATGCCGCCGCCGCCCGCGCCGATCACCAGGAAGCCTTTCTGCGCCAGCGCCTGAATGGCTTCAGACTCGACGATGCGTTTCGGCTCCGGCGAGGCCACCACGCGGCGATAGCCGCGCCCGGAATCTTCGACGAAGCGCCAGGTCGGGTTGGCTTTTAACAGTTCGTCACGCTGCTCGGTGCTGAAGAACGCGCCGATGGGTTTGGTCGGGTTGACGAAGCCGGGGTCGTTTTTATCGACCTCCACCTGAGTCACCACCGTCACCGCTTTTTGTTCGCCACGTTTTGCCAGCCGGTTATTCAGCGCCTGCTGAATAAGGTAGCCGATACCGCCCTGGGTATCGGCGACGCAGTTGGCGAGCGGAGTGAGCGGCAGCCCTTCGCGCTCGTGGGCAATCTCCGCACGACGCAGATCCAGCCCCACCTGTGGGCCATTGCCATGGGTCAGTACAATGTTGTAATCCGATGCCAGCATCTCCAGCACCGTGTCCGCGACCGCTTTCACCGCCTCTGCCTGATGTTCAATCGACTGGCTGGCGTTGTCTTTGATTATGCTGTTGCCGCCAATGGCAACGACCACAAGTTCTTTCATCGTGTAGGTTCCAGTGCAGAAGGTGATGTGATTATTGTTGTTGGGGTAGCCGTTGTAGCCCGGCCAAGCGAAGCGCCGCCGGGAGAAACCCGGGGTCGGCGTAAACGCCTCGCCCGGGCTACAACGTTATGCGCAGTAACGTTCGCACCAGCGTAAAATGGCTTTTTCGAAGCAAGCGAACGGCGGGTGCACAATCCCGGCGCCAATCATGCCGATGCCGGCATCTTTATGGGCAATGGCGGTATTGATCACCGGCAGAATGCCGCTACTGCCGACACGGGTGATGTCGATAGCCGTTGGCACGCCCATAAAGCCGAGCAGCGGGATGGTGACGTTCGGGTTCTCGCCGAGCGTGATTTCGCGCATCTGGCGGGAGAAGTCGATAGCCTCTTCCACCGTGCCGCCCACCAGCGCCACAATCGCCGGGGCCGTTGCCATCGCAAAGCCGCCGATGCCGTAGGTTTCGGTAATCGCGCTATCGCCGATATCAAGCCCGGAGTCTTCCGGTTTATAGCCAGCAAACATCGGGCCGATAACCTGCTGCGCCGGGCCGGTGAACCACTGCCCCGGCAGGCCGCTGACCCGCAGGCCGAACTCGACGCCGTTACGCGCCATGGTGGTGACCACGGTGCTGTATTCGATGCCGTGCGCCGCGTCCATCGCCGCTTTACACATCGCCATCCACGTCGGGCCAGAGAAGTAGTCGCTGCTGGCGACAAACTCGAACACTTCGCGCTGCTGCTCAACGGAATAACCCGCCTGAATAATCCCCGGCGTCAGCGCCTGAATCAGCAGCGTAGTGCCCGCGTTGTTACGGTTGTGGCACTCATCGCCCATGTGCAGCGCCTGGGCCAGCATTAAGCGCAGATCAATCTCGCCGATGATCTTCATTGCCTCGCGCAGCATCGGGCCCTGCACGTCGCGCATCCAGTTCAGACGGTCGATCACGCTCTGGTCGTTGGCTCCCATGCGCAGGATCTTCGCCATCTGCTCGCTCATGTTGGTATAAGCGATGTTGCCGTAGGTTTTGTTCTCAACGATGTGCATAAACATCGAGGCTGAAGTCACGCCCGCCATCGACCCAACGCAGTCGTGCTCATGGCACGGCGAGAAGGTGATTTCACCGGAAGCCGCGAGTACCGCCGCGTCATCGATATTCTTCGCCAGCCCTTCAAACACCAGCGCCCCGGTCACCGCACCTTTCATCGCGCCGCACATTTTCTCCCAGGTAACCGGCGGGCCCGCGTGGAGGATGGTTTTCGGCGTCATGCCCGGCACCACGTTGATAGCCTGGTCAAAGCCAATCAGCACCGGGTGAGACTGGATAATGCGCTCCAGCGCCTGCTGGTTGGCGGCGGCAATTTTCTCCGCCAGCGGGGAATCGGCGATGCTGTCCAGCGCATTCACCACTTGCATATTGCCCTGCCCCGGCGGCGTCCAGTCGAGCTGGGTGACGGCGACGTGCTGTTTTTTCAGGTCATCGCTGAACATGGCGATGCCGACGTTAATGACGTTCAGCGGTTGGGTAAACAGTGACTGGCTCATCAGGCTTCCTCCCCTTTGCAGATAAATTCACGCGCCAGCAAACCGGTATTGGTGCTGCTGCTGGCGAGGACAACGCCCGCGTCGGTCAGCATCTGGCGCTGTTTTTCCAGCGACGGCGCGTCGAGATCGGTCCCCAGAACGTAGGCGAGGATCACCAGCTCACGGCCATCGGCGGCGGCGATCGCTTTCGCCTCTTTGATTGCTTCGATCGTTGAACCCACCGGATCTTCATGCGATCCGAAGCCCAGCACGAAATCCATCACGATCACGCCCACTTGCGGATCGCGCGCTTCCTGAATCAGGCGGCTGATGCGGTTGGTCGGGTCGATCATCGGGTGCGGCTTGCCGTTGGTGAAGTCGTCATCGCCGAAGTCGAGGAAGGTGTGTTTCACGCTGAGGTTGATGTCCGCCAGGCGGAAGGCCGGGTCAGGCTGAATGTTGCTATAGACGTCACCGTGTTTTTCCATCACCGCGAACATGGTTTCGTCGCACAGCGTGCCGCCGCAGAACAGGCCGCGAATGTACTTCTGCTGCGGGGTCAGCCGTGAACGCACGTCAGCGATTAACGTCTCGTTCAGCGGATGCAGGTCTAACGATGCTCTCTTCACGCCGCTCAGCAACACCGCTTTCAGCGCTGCGTCTTTGGTGCCGCGAGCGAACTGTAAGCCCTGCTCGTCAGCCGGTGGCTCAGCGCGACCGAGGAAGCAGACCACGACCGGTTTACGGCACGCGCGAGCACGCTCCAGCACTTTGCGCGCCACGGCTGGAGCCGGTGGCTTAGAGACCAGCGCGATAATTTCGGTTTCCGGGTCGTTTTCCAGCATGCCGATCGCGTCAAGCATCATCAGCCCGCCAATCTTCTCGCTGAGATCGCGCCCGCCGGTGCCGATAAGCTGCGAAATGCCGCCGCCAAAATCATGGATACGCACGCTCAGCTCCTGGCTGCCGGTGCCGGACGCACCAATAATGCCGATGTTGCCACGGCGTACCGCGTTGCCAAAGCACAGCGCCGCGCCGTTGATAATCGCGGTGCCGCAGTCCGGCCCCATCATCAGCAGCCCTTTTTCGTGCGCCAGCTGTTTCAGCGCCAGTTCGTCTTCAATGGTGACGTTGTCGGAGAACAGCATCACGTTGAGGTCGTTTTGCAGCGCCTGACGCGCTTCGCGGGCGGCAAACAGGCCGTTGACCGAAATCACTGCCAGGTTGCTGTCCGCTACGTGTTTTTTCGCGCTGGCAAGCGTGGCGTAGCGTGCTTCGTGCGAACCGCTTTCCGCTTTTTTGGAGAACAATTCTTCAATGGCCGCCAGCGTCTGCTCGTTGTCCGCACCGTCTTTGCCGTTGATGACGATCATCAGGTCGCCATTTTTCGCTTCATCCAGCTCGGCGGTTAACAGACCGAGATTTTTCAGCACACCCTTGTTCATCTCGGTGGCCATGGCCACGAACGCTTGCTCAACGCCGTCTATCTTATTCGCACGAGTGGAAATCGACATCAGCGAGACCGAATCAAAATACGTATTCTGCTTAATCACTATTTTGACTGACATAACTCCCTCCATAGGCTTGGCTCAGCGCGCAGGCATCCGCCATGCCATAAAGCATGTCGCAGCCGGAACTGGAGCCAATATTTTTAATACTGGCGATAGTTTGGGTAGAAATATGTTTCGGTTTATTAACCATGCCGTTAATAAACCCGAAAATCGTTTCGCGATAGCGCTGGGAAAAAGCGGCTTCCAGCGTAATAGCGCTTAATAAAGTGGTATTGTTACGCGCCACGCTTAGCGCGAAATCAAATGCATCGCGATATTTTTTCGCCGGGTGCCCGTCGATAAATAAAACGGTGCTTAATCCCACTAAATAATCATCTGCCGACGGCGTCAGGCCAATGCCTAATCCCACCATATTAGCCACCGCCGAGATTATTTCCCGTCCCTGTAATAACGCGTTAAATAATGTTTTTCGCCGCTGCTGTAATGTCTGAGAGATAGCCTGATAAAACGGGTTATCGCCGCGCCAGAGAAACAGCGTCTGGTTATCCTGTAATTGTTGATGAATCCCGTCGTGCCACCGCAGCCAGGGAATCTGCCGGAACCGTTCGGCGTTAAGCTGCGGTATCGTTGGCTGCCAGCGCTGGCAGGAGGCGGTATTCAGCCATTTATCCTCGCCAACCGTTATTCCTGTTGGGTGAAACTGGACCGTCTCACCGGGCCGGAACAGGCCTTCAAAGTGAGTGAGTGCTAACCTACAGCTATTCGGGGCGTTGTCGTACTCTTCGCACAATAGCGTCAACAACCGCTGCTGCGCCGGGAGATAAAGGTTTACCGCCCGGGAAAAGACCTGTTCGACACGTCCAGCACCACGCTCCGAAAGAAAGTGCTCATCCGCAGTTAGCGCTTGCACACACCGCCGTATTGGGGTGTCGATAGCGCGTCTCCTCTGTTACGCTCCGGCGGAAATCAGCAGCTGGGCTATCTCTTCGTAACCCTTCTCCCGCGCCAGTTCCAGCGGGGTTTTGCCGTATTTGTCGGTCATGTGCGGGCTGGCACCATGCTCCAGCAGCAGGCCGACAATGGTCTGCTGGGTTTCACCGCCGTCGTTGAGCACGATGGCCTCCAGCAGCGGCGTCCAGCCGACAAAGTTAGTGTGGTTGACGTTAATGTGAGTGCGATGTAATAGCTCTTTGACGATTTCAAGGTGCCCTTTTTCGCAGGCGGGCGTTAGCCCCACGCCGCCAAAACGGGTTAAACGATTTAAATCCGGACGAGCCGGTAACAGTAAACGCAGCAGCGTTAAATCATTATTCAGACAGCTAATTAAAAAAGGGTTTAAACAGGTCTGGTCTTGTTTATTAATATCCGCACCGGCGTCCAGTAAGGCCACTACGCAATCATATTTTTTATTCAGGCTCGCCAGCGTAATGGCCGTTTGCCCCTGACGATTACAGGCATTAATATCAACGCCCTGATGCAGGCAAGATTTTAATTTCGTTAGTTCGCCTTGTTGCGCAGCCAATAGATAGTCAGCAATCAGATTGTTGTTGGTCATGTCAAATTCCCTGATTTTTGTGGCTGTTTTCGATGAAATGAGAATAGCAACGAAATAATCAGAAAAGAACCCGCTTAAATTTTATTCGCCATAAGCTGCTTGATTAGTGAATTTTATTTAATAATCGATACAGACTGTGCGGTAGTGCACCGTTTATTTCTTTGCCGCTATGCCCCTTAACTCAATCGGGTTTTCTTTCTATATAGTTTCAGTGCGTAACCACTACATGAGAGGAAACAACGATGAACGGACTCACCGCTACGGGCATTACCGTTGGAGTGTGTGCAGGTCTCTGGCAGATGGTGTCCTCGCAGGTTGGGCTGGCCCCGGGCTGGGAATTATTAGGTACGATTGGCTTTGTGGCGTTCTGCAGTTTCTATGCGGCAGGCGGCGGCAAGGCGGGATTTGTGAAGAGCCTTTTTGTCAATTACTCCGGCGCCGTCTGGGCGTTTCTCGCGGCGGCGGCCTCCGGCTGGCTGGCGGCGGTTAGCGGGCTATCGCCCTTCTGGGCGGGCGTGGTGATGACGGTACCGTTCTCCGCCGTGGTGGTCTGGCAGGGCCGATTCTGGCTCACCTCATTTATCCCCGGCGGCTTTCTTGGCATGACGCTGTTTTTCGCCACCGGGATGAACTGGTGGGTCACATTGCTGGGCTTTTTTGCCGGAAACTGCGTCGGGATTATCTCGGAATATACCGGGCGCAAGCTGAGCGAAGCCACCTCGAAAGAGGTCGCGTAGGCGGTTTTTAAAAGTTATTCAAAAATGGTTGCCCAACAATCATTTCAACCAATACATTCATCTCATTAAAGAGGCCCAATAAATAGTTGAACCGAGGAGCAGGTGAATGAACTCAATTTTTACCGAAGAGAACCTGCTGGCATTCACTACCGCCGCGCGGTTTGGCAGCTTCAGTAAGGCCGCGGAGGAGCTGGGCCTCACCACCTCCGCCATCAGCTATACCATCAAACGCATGGAGACGGGCCTCGATGTGGTGCTGTTTACCCGCAGCACCCGCAGCATTGAGCTGACCGAATCCGGGCGCTACTTCTTTCGCAAAGCCAGCGACCTGCTCAATGACTTCCACGCGATTAAGCGCAGCATCGACACCATTTCCCAGGGCATTGAAGCGCGGGTGCGCATCTGCATTAATCAGCTGCTCTATACGCCGAAACACACCGCCCGGCTGCTGCAGGTGCTGAAAAAACAGTTTCCTACCTGCCAGATAACCGTCACCACCGAGGTCTACAACGGCGTCTGGGATTCAATTATCAATAATCAGGCCAGTATCGCCATCGGCGCGCCCGATACCCTGCTCGACGGCGGCGGCATTGATTACACCGAGATTGGCGCCATCCGCTGGGCCTTTGCCATCGCGCCGTCCCACCCGCTGGCGTTTATGCCAGAGCCCATTGCCGAAAGCCAGCTGCGCCTCTACCCCAACATCATGGTTGAAGACACCGCGCACACCATTAATAAAAAGGTCGGTTGGCTACTGCACGGACAAGAATCAATTCTGGTGCCGGATTTCAACACCAAGCGCGAATGCCAGATCCTCGGCGAAGGGATTGGTTTTCTGCCGGACTACATGGTGCGCGATGCCGAAGCGCAATCTCAGCTGGTCACCCGGCAGATCAACAACCCGCGCCAGGACTCCCGCATGCTGCTCGCGACTCAGCACTCGGCCAATGGACAGGTGACGCAGTGGATCAAACGGCAGTTTAGCCCGCAAGGGGTATTAACGGATATTTACGCAGACCTACTACATCGAGACGTAGAAAACGCCAATAAATAAAAAAGCACTACGCAATTTATGAAAATTGCCGATAACTCAGATATTACGCTTAGTATTTTTTA
This sequence comes from uncultured Kluyvera sp., assembly GCF_902485085.1. Lineage (NCBI taxonomy): Bacteria > Pseudomonadati > Pseudomonadota > Gammaproteobacteria > Enterobacterales > Enterobacteriaceae > Kluyvera > uncultured Kluyvera sp. Next base: position 74,366 of record NZ_CABTJS010000014.1, on the reverse strand, counting down.
TCCGTTTAAAAAATACTAAAAAATAATTAATGAATAATAAATACCTGTACATTCACTATGATAGCTGGAACCTCGCTTAATCCGTTTCGGTGATATCACCAAATCCACAAACATAATGTTATTCTGGCTAAAGCGACGTTTTACAGGGATCTCATCGCGCAGCAAGGAGAATAAATGTCACTGCATCATTTAATTGCGCACATTCAACAGGCCTTCCAGCAGCCTGCAGGCATGACGTAATGACATGGCGTCCAGCCGGCGTTAATCCTTTCAGTCTCCAGAAACGATGGCTTTCATCGCTACTGGCGCTGTTGCTTTTGGTCGCGCCAAATCTGGGCGCAGGCTGGGATTTTAATACTATTAATTCACGTACCCAGCGGCTTTATGGCCCGACTACGCCCACCGCACAGCGCAACATTGATGCCTGGGAAGCTCTGCTTAAGCAGCCGCCGTCGAGCGATATTCATGCCACGCTGAACCGCGTGAACCAGTTTTTTAATTCCCGTATTAGGTTTACCGATGATATTTCGGTATGGGGTCAGCAGGATTATTGGGCGACACCGGTTGAGGCATTACGCAAAGGGGCTGGTGATTGCGAAGACTACGCCATCGCCAAATATTTTACGCTGCGGCAACTGGGCGTTCCCGCCAGCCAGTTAAGAATCACCTATGTTAAAGCACTACAGCTTAACCAGGCCCATATGGTCTTAACCTGGTATTCCGCGCCCGATGCCGTTCCGCTCGTGCTCGATAATCTTAAACCCAACATATTACCCGCCTCCGCACGCAGCGACCTGCTTCCCGTCTATTCCTTTAACGGTGAAGGTCTCTGGATCCCGCAGGCGAGCGGCAGCAAACGTGTCGGCGACAGTAAAAAACTCTCTCGCTGGCAGGATCTTCTCACCAGGATGCGTGCAGAAGGATTTGTCATTAATGAATAGGATTCAGCCATGTCCCTTTATAAACAGCTACTAATTGGCATCTGTCTGTTTACCTTCACCATATTCTGCGGCAATTTTTTTGCCACGCTGGAGAGCTCACGCGAGCAGTATTACAACCAGCTCAGCGCCCATGCCCAGGATGCCGCCACCGCCCTTGGGCTGTCGCTGACGGCGCATATCGACGATCCGGTGATGACGGAGCTGATGGTTAACTCCATTTTTGATAGCGGCTATTTCTACCGCATCCAGGTCGTTGATATTAAAAGCGGCCAACCGATTATCGAGCGTCAGAACGTGCCGCCAAGCGCCAACGTTCCGGCCTGGTTTGTCCGCCTGGTGCATCTGGACCCGGGACAAGGTGAAGCCATTGTGATGCGTGGCTGGAGCCAGGCCGCGCGCGTGGAAGTGGTCAGCCATCCGATGTTTGCGCTGTCACGTTTGTGGAGCAGCCTGGTTGCCAGCCTGCTATGGCTCAGCGGCTGTAGCGTGCTGTGCATTCTGGGCGCGATGTTCTTGTTGCGAAATCGCCTGCGTCCGCTGAATTACATCGTCGAACAGGCGACGGCCATCAGCCGTCGTGAATTTTTAAGTATCCCCGCCCTGCCGAAAACGCCGGAACTCCGCCGGGTGGTTGAAGCCACCAACATGATGGTTACGCAGCTCAAAGCGCTGTTCAGCGAGCAAGCCAAACGTACCGAAACGCTGCGTCAGGAAGCCTATAACGACAGCCTGACCGGGCTGAATAACCGCCGGGCTTTTGATATTAAATTCCAGACCCGCTTGAGCGACGAAGAAAACGCGGACGGGAATCTTATCTTACTGCGCGTGCAGGACCTGATGGGCCTCAACCAACGCCTCGGCGGCGTCAATACCGATAAGCTATTGAAGAATATCAGTGAGATTCTTATCACGCTGCAGCAACGCTTTTTCCTTAATGAAGGCTTTGTCGCTCGCGTGCGCGGCGGCGAATTTGCCATTCTCACCGACCCGGTGTTGCCAACCGAGATGGAACATTTCGCCAGCTCACTCAACACTCAACTCAAAGCGCTGTATGAAACAGGCCTGAGCGACGTTGATCCCGTCGCCCACTTTGTCGATGTTGCCTTCCACTATGGCGATTCACCGCAAACCCTGCTGCGCCAGGCAGATAGGATACTGGTCGCAACCGAAACGGATATGCACGCCTTCGCCGATCCAGAGGCCGCCGCGAAGCAGGCAGATGAGGACCACCATCAGTGGCATCATCGTTTGACCACCGTTCTGGATAAAGAAGCCTTTGAGCTTTACGCGCAGCCGGTATACCAGTGCAACAACCAGCACATTGTTTTGCATAACAAAATTCTGGCTCGTATCCAGACAGATGAAGGCGAAATTATCCCGGCGGGGCGCTTTATTCCCTGGGTTCGCCGCCTGTCTCTCAGCCGCAAAATGGATATCGTCATGCTTAAGCAGACGTTGCGCGCCATGGAAAACAGCCGACATGAGTTTGCCCTCAGCATTAGCGGTGAAAGCGTGGCCGATGATGAAAGCCTGAATGCACTGCTTAAGCCGCTGAAAGGTCTACGCCATCTGACGCCACGGTTAACGCTGGAGCTGGATGAAAACGAACTGCCGGATCCCGATCGCGTCAGCATCCTGGTGAAAAAATTGCAGGATCTGGGCTGCGGCCTGGGGATCCAGCACTTTGGCGGCCGCTTCCATCTGATTGGCAACCTGCCGCAGTGGGGGCTCGCCTGGATCAAAGTTGACGGTGGATACATTCACCGCATCAACGAAGAAGAAGATAAGAAGCTGTTTATCGAAGCCATTTACTGGGCTACGCGGCAAATTGACCTGCCGCTCATCGCCGAGCGCGTCGAAACCGAAGGCGAACTGGCGGTACTGGAAAACATCGGCCTGTATGGCGCAATGGGGCGTTATTTTAGCGACGCCAGCACACTACAAAAAACTCAGGAGAGCAGCCATGCATTTTATAGAACGTGATAGCGAAGGGCGGATAGTTCGGGTCGAGACCGCGGAATTCAGCGGCATGACCGAAATAAGCGAAGTGACCACGGGAGAAATCAGCGACTGGATTAAGGTGAGCGAGCTTCGCGCCTCGACGATCCAACAGTTGCAGCAGAGCGACCTGAACATGGTGCGCGTACTGGAAGATCTTATCGAAGTGTTGATGAGCAAAGGCGTTATCAGCATTACCGACCTCCCGGCCGCCGCGCAAAGCAAGCTGCTCAATCGCGCGGCAGCTCGCCAAACGCTAGGCGGCCTGGAAGGGCTTATCAGCGATGATGACGAGCGATTAATATAAGCAACAATTATCCTTATTTGTTCAGGCACATCATGTATGTGCCTGACATCTCTCCCGCCACGCAAAAATATTCACCAATACATCCATGACGTTGACCTGTATAAAGTGATGCACCTTATCTGTTGTGTCTTCCACATTGCAGGTTTAAATAACAAACACAGTTACCACGCCGATAAAACAAATTTACGACGAATACGAAATGTTCATGCTATTAATATATTCACATACTAACCCAGTAAAAACAATTAACTTATCTAATACATTGACGCACTACCAGACTATTAACAGGAAAATTAAACCATAAAACAAAAATAAGTAATACAAAACTATCAGCATTAATACCACACGGGTGAACGCGTCAAAACTACGTATAACAATCAATTAATTACAGATGAATGGCATAGTCCACATAGCAGAAAAACTAAAATCACAGGGCTATCAATCACTATAAATCGATATCAAACATTGATATTACTCTACAGATATACTTCTGACTGGCCATTTCATTTACCTTTTAAAAACAACACAATATAGAAAGCCAAGAAACTATCTTTATAGTTTTCATCTTTAGCCAATAATTTCTTTACAGAAAATTCTCACAAAATCGACATTAAAATCAAAGAAAGCGTTTATTTTGCGTATTACCTTATAAACATAGCCAAAGTCTTTATTTACCAGACCTCATCTTCATGAGATGCCTGGAATACTATCAGCACACACACAAATGTATGAGATATCCGTTTTGCTGTGTTTTGTATGGAAGGCGTTCGCTATTTCTCCTGATGGAAACAGGAGATTGCTGATGTAAGACAGCAACAATTTTGTTTTTTGTCTCAACCTCGCCTCTGGTGGTCCCCCACCGGCCAGGGAAATGAACACAAGAAAAGGATGACATGATGAAAAAACACATTCGGGTATTAACCAGCCTCTCTCTGCCGCTGCTGTTCGTCAATAACGTCAGCGCGGCAACGTTAGAACAGGCGGTCAAAGACAGTTTGCTGTGGCACCCACAGGTCAGCGCCTCCGTTAACAGCCGTTACTCCGCCGACGAAGATCTCCGTGCGGCAAAAGGGGGATACTTACCTACGTTAAACCTGTCCGTCGGTACCGGTTGGGAGCAGACCGATAACTCCAGCACCCGAGCGGCAAACGACCACCACCGTAACCTGAATCGCAGTGAATCCAGCCTCAATCTGCGCCAGAACGTGTTTAACGGCTTTGCCACCACCAGCGAAGTCGCCCGGCAAAAAGCGACCGTCAACTCCCGTGCGTTCTCGGTGATGAACACCAGTGAAGTCACCGCGCTGAACGCCATTCAAAGCTACCTCGACGTGCTGATGCGTCAAAAAATGGTACAGCTGGCGCAAAATAACCTCACCAGCCACGAGCGCGTCTTCGATCAGATTCGCCTACGCACCGAGCAGGGCGTTGGCCGTAAGGCCGACTATGAGCAGGCACAGGCGCGTCTGGCACAAGCCCGCAACAACCTGCTGACCGAGCAGACCAATCTTGAAGATGCTCAGGCCAACTACTACAGCGTGGTGGGCAAAGAGGCCTCCGGTCTGTCGATGCCGATGACCACCAAAGTCCCGGCTTCACAGGCCGACGCGCGCAAGCAGATGCTGGAAAACAGCCCGTTGCTGAAACAGGCCGATGCCGATGTTGAAGCCACCCGCCAACAGTACGAAGCGGCGAAATCTCGCTTCTATCCAAGCGTGGATATCGACCTCGGTCGCCGTATGGACAACAACGTCGATGGCACTCGCGGCCACGATCAGGAATGGCAGGCCATGGGTCGGATGAACTACAACCTGTTCAACGGCGGCAGCGATAAGGCCCAGCTCTCATCCTATGCCTACAAAATGCAGGAAGCACAGGACGTGAAGCGTAATGCGCTGCGCCAGCTCGATGAAGAACTTCGCCTGTCCTGGAACGCCTGGCAGAACGCCAAACAGCAGGTGCCGATCGCCAAAGATTACGCTGACCGCAGTGCCGTCGTGCGCACCGCCTATCAGGAGCAGTTCAGCATCGGCGAGCGTAGCCTGCTCGATATGCTGGACAGCGAAAACGAAGTGTTCAACGCCCAGCGCCGCTACGTCGAAATGCAGTTTGTGGAAATGTTCACCACCTACCGCATCAACGCCCGCATTGGCGACCTGTTAAAACAGCTCAATATTCAGGCACCAACGGCAGCACAGCCCGTTGAGGAGCAGCAAAGCGCACACGCCAATTTACCCGAACTGAAGTAACGATTTAGACCTACGGGCTACCCCACTCTCCGGCGGGGTAGCCCCTTATAGGCTTTGAGCAATACGAACATTTTGATGGCTTATGAGGTCTGATTATGGCGTCTTATACTGATTCACTTGAACATGTGACCTCCTCGCCTGATGACACCATCAGGCTCGACTCATGCCAGAATCACGATGATCCCCTGCTCGATGCGCTGATGATCATCTGCAAACTGCATAATATTATTTCCAGCCGTAACGTCTTAACCGCCGGACTCCCCCTCCAGGAAAACCAGCTCACTCAGGGCACTTTCCCACGCGCCGCCACACGTGCTGGCCCGAAAACATGTGGCGGTGCTGATTAGCTGGGATGGATTGAATCGCGCCCGGCCCAAAAGAGAGCGTCATGAACGCACTGAAAAAAGGACTAATTCATGCGCAACGCTAACCGAATCAACCGCCTGAAAGCCTGGCTTTTGGGTGATAAAAATACCTCAACCCTGGCCGCCAACGAAGTAAACAAAGCGCTGATCGACGACTCCCCGCGAGTGGTGCGTATCACGCTGTGGGCCATCCTCGGCTTCTTTATCATCATGATTGCCTGGGCCGCGCTTGCCGAAATTGACGAAGTGACGCGCGGCGATGGTAAGGCGATTCCCTCCTCACGGCTGCAAAAAATCCAGAACCTGGAAGGGGGGATTGTCGCGGAAGTCTTCGTTCATGAAGGGGAAGTGGTCAACGCAGGCGCGCCGCTGCTGCGCCTGGACGATACCCGATTCCGTTCTAACGCCGGGGAATCGGAAGCCGACCGGCTGGCGCTGGAGGCGCGTATTCAGCGCCTGACCGCCCAGGTCGAGGGCAAAGAAACCCTGACGCTATCGCCCACTATTATGGCGAAATCCCCGGATATCGCGAACGGCGAACTGGCGCTTTTTGCCAGCGTAAACAAACGCATTCAGAGCGAACTATCCGGCCTCAATGAACAGCTGGTGCAGAAAAAACAGGAGCTGCTGGACTACCAGGCTAAAGCCGAACAGTACCGTCGTAGCCTGAGTTTGCTACAACAGGAAATCAGTATGTCTGAGCCGCTGGTTGCCAAGGGGGCCATCTCAAAGGTTGAGGTGCTGCGTCTGCGTCGCTCTGAGGTAGACACCCGCGGGCAGCTGGAATCGGTGACGCTGGCGGTGCCACGAGCGCAGGCGGCGCTTAAAGAGATTGAGAGTAAAATGGGTGAAGCGCGTGGCCGCTACCGCAGCGAAGCGCTGTCGCAGCTCAATGAAGCGCGTACCGATCTCAGTAAAACCGAGGCTTCCGGAAAAGCGATTGAGGACCGGGTTAACCGTACGTTAGTCACCTCGCCGGTTCGCGGTATCGTTCAGCAGCTGATGGTCAACACCATCGGCGGCGTTATCCAGCCGGGTAACGATATTGTGGAAATCGTGCCGCTGGATGACACCCTGCTGGTCGAAGCTAAAATCCGCCCGCAGGACATCGCCTTTCTGCGCCCCGGCCAGGAAGCCATCGTGAAGTTCACCGCCTACGACTACACCATCTACGGCGGGCTGAAGGCCAAACTCGAGCAGATAAGCCCGGATACGGTGACGGATAAAGAGGGGAAAAGTTTTTACGTGATTCGCCTGCGTACTGAGAAAAACCATCTCGGCAGCGATAAAAATCCGCTGATTATTATTCCTGGCATGGTGGCCTCGGTGGATATTATTACCGGCAAGAAAACCATTCTTGCCTATCTGTTAAAGCCGATTCTGCGCGCCCGCGCGGAGGCGTTCCGCGAACGATAAGCATAAAAAAACCCCGGCATTACAATAATGTCGGGGTTTTTATTTGTAGGCCTGATAAGCGCAGCGCCATCAGGCAGTTCGATATACATTGCCGGATGGCGGCTTTGCCTTATCCGGCCTACTCGTTAATTTTCGGATGCTGCATCACCAGCTGCGAACGTTTTTCCTGCAGCGCGGCAATCTCGGCATCGATATCTTCAATCTTATGCTCGATATGGTCGTGATGCTCCTGGAGGATCTCCTTCGCTTCGGCCATATCCGACGCCGCAGGGGTTGCGCCTTTCAGCGGTCGGTTGGCGGTCTCTTTCATCATCACGCCGGTCATCAGACCGATCACCGCGACCACCATCAGATAGTAAGCCGGCATCATCAGGTTCTGCGTCGACTCCACCAGCCAGGCGGCCAGCGTCGGCGTTACACCGGCAACCAGCACCGAGATGTTAAAGGCACTCGCCAGCGCGCTGTAGCGAATATGGGTTGGGAACATCGCCGGTAACGACGACGCCATCACCCCGGTGAAGCAGTTCAGAATCACCGCCAACAGCAGCAGACCGGAGAAAATCAGGCCAATCGAGTTGCTGTTAATCAGCACGAAGGCTGGAATCGAGAACACCAGCAGCGCGATACTCCCCACAACCACAAACGGACGACGGCCAAATCGGTCGCTCAGCAGACCCATCACCGGCTGCACGAACAGCATACCGATCATAATGGCGATGATAATCAGCACGCCGTGGTCTTCCGAATAGTGCAGGTTATGCGACAGGTAGCTCGGCATGTAGGTCAGCAGCATGTAGTAGGTCACGTTGGTCGAGATAACCAGACCGATACACGCCAGCAGGCTGCGCCAGTGCTTGGTAGCAATCTCTTTAAACGATACCTTTGGACCATCCTGCAGACCCTGACGATCGCCCTGCTCCAGCTTATCCACGTGCTGCTGGAACGCAGGGGTCTCTTCCAACGCGTGACGCAGATAGAGACCGATAATCCCTAACGGCAGCGCGACGAAGAACGGAATACGCCAGCCCCACTCAAGGAAGTTCGCCTCACCCACCGCGGTGGAGAGTAGAACTACCAGACCCGCCCCCATCACGAACCCGGCAATAGAACCAAAGTCCAGCCAGCTGCCCATGAAACCGCGCTTACGGTCAGGGGAATATTCGGCCACAAAGATAGACGCCCCGGTATATTCACCGCCGACCGAGAAGCCCTGCGCCATTTTACACAGCAGCAGCAGGATTGGTGCCCAAATACCGATGGTCTCGTACGACGGAATAAGACCAATACAGAATGTACTGAGCGACATAATAATAATGGTGATGGATAGAATCTTCTGGCGACCGTATTTATCCCCAAGCATCCCGAAGAACAAACCGCCCAGCGGACGAATCAGGAAGGGAACGGAGAAGGTACCCAGTGCGGCAATCATCTGCACGCTCGGGTCGGCATCCGGGAAGAAGACTTTACCTAGCGCATAGGCCACAAACCCATAAACCCCGAAGTCAAACCACTCCATCGCGTTACCCAGTGAAGCAGCGGTAATCGCTTTGCGCAGCTTGGTATCGTCGATGATAGTGACGTCACGAATCGTGATCGGTTTTACTTTTTTCCTTTTAAGCATGGTTTTCCTCGTTCAATTTCGCCTTGAACGCACACCCAGTGGCGACAAACACACGATGTGTTTGCGAGGGCGCGTAAAGGGAGCCGTGGAGATGCTGGTCCCTTTTATCCAAGCGTAGCAGGTTTGCATGTCTGCGTGAGTCGATGTTTGCGGACAATCAAACCTGTTGGGCCTGCTGGCGAGTCAGTTAAAAAGCCGCCCCTCTGAAAATGACCGTGTGAGGGACAATCCTATTTACCCTAACAGCGATTAATATTGTGATCAACTTAACAAAAGCTTGAATCATGCTACTAACGCGAAATATTCCGCTCACATTTGCCTGCTCATTTCCCGCTCAACGCTAGTGATGCCGCACCGTTCACGCCGTTTTTTCACCTCAATTTTGAAATGAGTTTTTTCAGAATTTGTCACATTAGCTTCACACCGTTTTTATCTTTCCAATCCCCTCGGTATCAATATTTGAAATATGTGTTCCATATATAAAATGCTGCTTTATTTTTATTGAGTCGCTATTTCCATAAAACCAGAGCACGCTCAACAGCCCGCGCATCGCTAATCAGTCCCCTCTCCCTACAAGGAGGAGGGGGAAAATCACCCTTCGTTTTCTGACCATTCGTCAACCAATTCCTCGATACCACCGACAAATGCAGGGTTTTATTGTATAATCAGGGCCATTTTCGGCGATTTGCCGTTTTACAGGCCTTTGCCTTTCGCACTGCACATTTGAGGATATATCCATGTCATTACCCCACTGCCCACAATGCAACTCCGAATACACCTACGAAGACAACGGCATGTTCATCTGCCCGGAGTGCGCGCACGAGTGGAACGATGCTGAACCGGCACACGACAGCGACGAGCTGATCGTCAAAGATGCCAACGGCAACCTGCTGGTCGACGGCGACAGCGTGACCGTAGTGAAAGACCTGAAGGTCAAAGGCAGCTCTTCGATGCTGAAAATCGGCACCAAAGTGAAGAACATCCGTCTTGTTGAAGGCGACCACAACATCGATTGCAAAATCGACGGTTTCGGCCAGATGAAGCTGAAATCTGAGTTTGTGAAAAAGAACTGATTTAACATGTAGTATTGCCGGATGGCGTTTCGCTTATCCGGCAATACCTGCCCCGCCCCGCTTCGCCCCCAGAACCGACACGCACTACACTTAATGAGCACTTCTTACCTGAGGTAACGATCATGCCGTTAAGTCCCTATCTCGCCTTTTCCGGAAACTGCGCCGATGCCATTGCCTATTATCAGCAGGCGCTGGGTGCGGAACTGCGCTACAAAATCACCTTCGGCGAAATGCCGCCCTCCGCCATGGACGACGAAGGCGGCTGCCCGTCCGGCCTGAAGTTTCCCGATAGCGCCATCGCCCACGCCAACGTCCACATCGCGGGTAGCGATATCATGATGAGTGACGGCACCTCGCCGGATGCCGCAGGCTACTCTGGCTTTACGCTGGTGCTCGACACCCAGGATGTGAAAGAGGGTAAACGCTGGTTCGACAATCTCGCCGCCAACGGCAAGGTTGAAATGGCCTGGCAGGAGACCTTCTGGGCACACGGTTTTGGCCGCGTCGTCGACCGCTACGGCGTGCCGTGGATGATTAACGTGGTCAAACAACAAGAGCCCACGCTCTAACAACGCGGGAGGCCACGGCCTCCCGTCCTGTCATCAAATCCCTGCCAATTATTCATCGCCGAGTCATCCCGCCTTAACCCAAATGTCACACTACTTCGCCACGATGAGGCCACCTTAATTGAGGGTCTCAACATGCAAACGATTATTCGCGTTGAAAAGCTCAACAAGACGTTCAATCAGAATCAGGTACTCCACGCCATTGACCTGAACGTCCACGCCGGTGAGATGGTGGCTCTGCTTGGCCCGTCCGGTTCTGGCAAATCCACCCTTTTACGTCATCTGAGCGGCCTTATCGTCGGCGATAAAACGCCGGGCAGCCGCATCGAACTGTTGGGCAACACCGTACAGCAGTCGGGCCGTCTGGCGCGCGACATCCGCAAGAGCCGCGCCCACACCGGCTACATCTTCCAGCAGTTCAACCTCGTAAACCGCCTGAGCGTGATGGAGAACGTGCTGATTGGCGCGCTCGGCAGCACGCCGTTCTGGCGCACCTGCTTTAGCTGGTTCACCCGCGAGCAAAAACAGCGTGCATTACAGGCGCTCACTCGCGTGGGCATGGCGCATATGGCCCACCAGCGCGTCTCGACGCTCTCCGGCGGCCAGCAGCAGCGCGTGGCGATTGCCCGTGCGCTGATGCAGCAGGCGAAGGTGATCCTCGCCGACGAACCTATCGCCTCGCTGGACCCAGAATCCGCGCGCATCGTGATGGACACGCTGCGCGACATTAACCAGACCGACGGCATCACCGTGGTGGTGACGCTGCATCAGGTCGACTATGCGCTGCGCTACTGCGAACGCATCGTCGCGCTGCGTCAGGGACACGTGTTCTACGACGGCAGCAGCCAGCAGTTTGATAACGAACGATTTGACCATCTCTACCGCAGCATTAATCGCGTCGAAGAGAACGCGCAGGCTGCTTAACGTCCCCACAATGAGGAATGGAAATGAGTTATAAAGCCGTTGCCGCGCTGGCTTTTACCAGCATGTTTAGCCTCAGCACCCTGTTAACCCCAGCCCACGCGGAAGAGCAGGAAAAGGCGCTGAACTTCGGCATTATTTCGACGGAATCACAGCAGAACTTAAAGCCGCAATGGGAACCGTTCCTGAAGGACATGGAAAAGTCGCTGGGCGTAAAGGTTAACGCCTTCTTCGCACCGGACTACGCGGGGATTATCCAGGGGATGCGCTTTAACAAGGTCGATATCGCCTGGTACGGCAACCTCTCCGCCATGGAAGCGGTGGACCGCGCTAACGGTCAGGTATTCGCTCAGACCGTGGCCGCCGACGGCTCCCCAGGTTACTGGAGCGTGCTAATCGTCAACAAAGACAGCCCAATCAACAACCTCAACGACCTGCTCGCCAAGCGTAAAGAGCTGACCTTCGGCAACGGTGACCCGAACTCCACCTCCGGCTTCCTGGTCCCAGGCTACTACGTCTTCGCCAAGAACAACGCTTCCGCCAGCGACTTCAAGCGCACGGTCAACGCCAGCCATGAAACCAACGCCCTGGCCGTTGCCAACAAGCAGGTGGATGTCGCCACTAACAACACCGAAAACCTCGACAAGCTGAAGGTCTCCGCGCCGGACAAGCTGAAAGAGCTGAAAGTTATCTGGAAGTCACCGCTGATCCCAGGCGACCCAATTGTGTGGCGTAAAAACCTGTCTGAGTCCACCAAGGACAAGGTGTACAGCTTCTTTATGAACTACGGCAAAACGCCGGAAGAGAAAGCGGTGCTGGAACGTCTGGGCTGGGCGCCGTTCCGCGCGTCCAGCGACCTGCAACTGCTGCCGATTCGCCAGCTGACGCTGTTTAAAGAGATGCAGACCGTGAAGGGCAACGGCACGCTGAACGATGCAGAGAAGGCCACGAAGACCGCCGATATCCAGGCGCGTCTGAACGACCTTGACCGTACCACGGCGGCGATTGGCGCGATGACATCAGTGACCAAAGCGGTGCAGTAACAGTCCCCTCTCCCCCATGGGGAGAGGGTTAGGGTGAGGGGGCAACGGCGCACGCTGATGCCCTCACCCCGGCCCTCTCCCACAGGGAGAGGGAGAACTCACTACGGAGACCAACCATGCAACACACCATCACCGTTCCCCCGCCCAAGCGCAGTTGGTTTTCGCTTATCAGCTGGGCCATTCTGCTGGCGGTGCTTGTCGTCTCCTGGAAAGGGGCGGAAATGAACCCGGTCACGCTGTTCAAAGACGCGGGCAACATGGCAACCTTCGCCGCCGACTTCTTCCCGCCGGACTTTAGCCTGTGGCAGGACTACCTCAAAGAGATGGCCGTTACCTTGCAAATCGCCGTCTGGGGCACCGCGCTGGCGGTCGTACTCTCCATTCCCTGCGGCCTGATGAGCGCCGAAAACCTGGTACCGTGGTGGGTTTACCAACCGATGCGTCGCCTGATGGACGCCTGCCGTGCCATCAACGAAATGGTTTTCGCCATGCTGTTCGTTGTCGCCGTCGGCTTAGGTCCGTTTGCCGGGGTGCTGGCGCTATTTATTCATACCACCGGCGTGCTCTCCAAGCTGCTTTCCGAAGCGGTGGAAGCCATTGAACCCGGCCCGGTTGAAGGCATTCGCGCCACCGGCGCTAACAAAATCGAAGAGATCCTCTACGGCGTCCTGCCGCAGGTCATGCCGCTCTTAATCTCCTACTCGCTCTACCGCTTCGAGTCCAACGTCCGCTCCGCCACGGTAGTCGGGATGGTTGGCGCAGGCGGCATCGGCGTGACGCTGTGGGAGGCGATTCGCGGTTTCCAGTTCCAGCAAACCTGCGCACTGATGGTGCTTATCATCATCACCGTCAGCCTGCTGGATTTCCTCTCTCAGCGTTTGCGTAAGCACTTCATCTGATTAGCGAGGTTTTGTTGACTATGCACCTGTCTACACATCCGACCAGTTATCCGACGCGTTATCAAGAGATTGCCGCTCGCCTGGAGCAAGAGCTGCGTCAGAACTACCGCTGCGGCGACTATTTGCCCGCCGAGCACCAGCTCGCGGCGCGCTTTGAAGTGAACCGTCACACCCTGCGCCGCGCCATCGACCAACTGGTGGAAAAAGGCTGGGTTCAGCGCCGCCAGGGGATTGGCGTGCTGGTGCTGATGCGCCCGTTCGACTACCCGCTGAACGCTCAGGCGCGCTTTAGCCAGAACCTGCTCGACCAGGGCAGCCATCCCACCAGCGAAAAGCTGCTGTCGGTGCTGCGCCCGGCCTCTGGCCATATCGCCGAAGCGCTGGGGATAGCCGAAGGCGACAACGTCATTCACCTGCGCACGCTGCGCCGGGTTAGCGGCGTGGCGCTGTGCCTTATCGACCACTACTTTGCCGACCTGCAGCTCTGGCCTACGTTGCAAAGCTTCAGCAGCGGTTCGCTGCATGACTTCCTGCGTGAGCAAACCGGCATTGCGCTCAAACGCAGCCAGACCCGCATCAGCGCGCGCCGGGCGCAGGCCAAAGAGAGCCAGCGCTTAGAAATCCCCAACATGGCCCCCCTGCTGTGCGTGCGCACTCTGAACCATCGTGAAGGCGATGACCAGGCAATGGAGTACTCCGTCAGCCTGACCCGCGCCGACATGATCGAATTTATTATGGAGCACTGAATGCATCTTGATACCGCGACCCGTCAGCACTGGATGTCGGTGCTGTCCCACAGCGACCCCGCAAATCTTGCGGAAAAAATGGTCACGCTGAACATTACCGCCGACTACGAGACGATTCGCGCCCCGGAAACCGGCCTGGTCCAACTTCAGGGCCGCATGGGCGGCACCGGAGAACGTTTTTTTGCCGGCGATGCCACGCTGACCCGCGCCGCCGTGCGCTTGAGCAACGGCACCGTGGGCTACAGCTGGGTGCTGGGGCGCGATAAACCGCACGCCGAGCGCTGCGCGGTGATTGACGCGCTAATGCAGCAACCCACCCATTTTCAAACCTTATTAGAAACCCTGATTACCCCGCTGGAAGCCGACCGTACCGCACGCATTGCCGCACGTCAGGCTGAAATCAACGCCAGCCGGGTCGACTTCTTTACTCTGGTTCGCGGAGATAACGCATGACCCTGGAAACCGCTTTTACCCTTCCCGTGCAGGATGCCCAGCACAGCTTTCGTCGCCTGTTAAAAGCCATGAGCGAGCCGGGCGTGATCGTCGCGCTGCATCAGCTCAAACACGGCTGGCAGCCGCTGAATGTCGCCACCACCAGCGTGCTGCTGACCCTTGCCGACAACGACACGCCGGTGTGGCTATCCAACGCACTGCATAACGATATCGTCAGCCAGAGCCTGCGGTTTCACACCAACGCACCGCTGGTTGAGCAGCCGCAGCAGGCGACCTTCGCGGTGTCGAGCGACACCATCAGCAGCGAGCAGCTAAACGCCCTGTGTGAAGGCAGCGCCGTAGCACCGGAAACCAGCGCCACGCTGATTGTGCAGGTCTCAAGCCTCAGCGGCGGTCGCATGCTGCGCCTGACCGGCGCAGGTATCGCCGAAGAACGCATGATCGCCCCGCAGTTACCGAGCTGCATTCTGCATGAACTGACCGAACGCCCGCACCCGTTCCCGCTTGGCGTGGATTTAATCCTCACCTGCGGCGAGCGTCTGCTGGCTATTCCGCGCACCACTCACGTCGAGGTTTGCTGATATGTACGTTGCCGTCAAAGGGGGCGAGAAGGCGATAGCCGCCGCCCATGCGCTACAGGAACATCGACGTCGGGGCGATACCGCGCTGCCGGAACTCAGCGTCGCCCAGATTGAACAGCAGCTTAACCTGGCGGTGGACCGGGTGATGACCGAAGGCGGCATCGCCGACCGCGAACTGGCCGCGCTAGCGCTGAAGCAGGCGAGCGGCGATAACGTTGAAGCGATTTTCCTGCTGCGCGCCTACCGCACTACGCTTGCCAGGCTAGCGGTGAGCGAGCCGCTGGCAACCAGCAACATGCGCCTTGAGCGCCGTATCTCCGCCGTCTACAAAGACGTGCCCGGCGGCCAACTGCTCGGCCCTACCTACGATTACACCCACCGCCTGCTGGACTTTACGCTGCTGGCAAACGGCGAAGCGCCGCCCCTGAAAACCGATGACGGCGAGCCGTCTGCCGCACCGCACGTCTTTAGCCTGCTGGCTAAGCAAGGGCTGGCGAAAGCGGAAGAGGATAACGGCGCGACGCCGGATGACATCACCCGCACGCCGCCGGTTTACCCCTGCTCACGTTCCTCACGCCTCCAGCAGTTGATGCGCGGCGACGAAGGCTATCTGCTGGCGCTGGCCTACTCCACCCAGCGCGGCTACGGGCGCAACCATCCGTTTGCCGGGGAAATTCGCAGCGGCCATATTGATGTCGAAATTGTGCCCGAAGAGCTGGGTTTTGCGGTGAACATCGGCGAACTGCTGATGACCGAATGCGAAATGGTTAACGGTTTCGTGGACCCGGCGGACGAACCGCCGCACTTCACCCGCGGCTATGGCCTGGTGTTCGGCATGAGCGAGCGCAAGGCGATGGCAATGGCGCTGGTCGACCGCGCGTTGCAGGCACCGGAGTATGACGAACACGCCGTCGGCCCGGCACAGGACGAAGAGTTTGTCCTCGCCCACGCCGATAACGTTGAAGCCGCCGGTTTCGTCTCGCACCTGAAACTCCCCCACTACGTCGATTTCCAGGCCGAACTGGAACTGTTGAAACGCCTGCAACGGGAGCAGAAAAATGGCTAATCTCAGCGGCTATAACTTCGCTTATCTCGATGAACAGACCAAGCGCATGATCCGCCGCGCCATCCTCAAAGCGGTGGCCATTCCCGGCTATCAGGTGCCGTTCGGCGGCCGCGAAATGCCGATGCCGTACGGCTGGGGCACCGGCGGCATTCAGCTCACCGCCAGCGTGATTGGCGAAGCGGACGTGCTGAAGGTGATTGACCAGGGCGCGGATGACACCACCAACGCCGTATCTATTCGCCAGTTCTTTCAGCGCGTGACCGGGGTGAACACCACCGAGCGCACCGAGGACGCCACCTTGATCCAAACGCGTCACCGGATCCCGGAAACGCCGCTGCTTGAGGATCAGATCCTGATCTTCCAGGTGCCGATCCCCGAGCCGCTACGCTTTATCGAACCCCGCGAAACCGAAACCCGCACCATGCACGCGCTGGAAGAGTACGGCGTGATGCAGGTGAAACTGTATGAAGATATCGCCCGTTTCGGCCATATCGCCACCACCTATGCCTACCCGGTGAAGGTGAATGGCCGCTACGTGATGGACCCGTCGCCGATCCCGAAATTCGATAACCCGAAGATGGACATGATGCCCGCGCTGCAGCTGTTCGGTGCCGGACGCGAGAAGCGCATCTACGCCGTGCCGCCGTTTACCCGCGTTGAGAGCCTCGATTTTGACGACCATCCGTTCACCATCCAGAGCTGGGACGAGCCGTGCGCCATCTGCGGTTCACAGCACAGCTATCTCGATGAAGTGGTGCTCGATGACAGCGGCAAACGAATGTTTGTCTGCTCCGACACCGATTTCTGCCGCCAACAGCGCGAGGCGAAAAACGCATGACGCAACCATTACTCTCCGTTGATCGCTTGACCCATCTCTACGCGCCGGGCAAGGGCTTCAGCAATGTTTCTTTTGACCTGTGGCCGGGCGAAGTGCTGGGCATCGTCGGTGAATCCGGCTCCGGTAAAACCACGCTGCTGAAATCCATTTCGGCGCGTCTGACGCCGCAGGAAGGGGATATTCGCTACGAGGACCGTTCGCTATACGCCATGACCGAAGCCGACCGTCGCCGTCTGCTGCGCACCGAATGGGGCGTGGTACATCAGCACCCGATGGACGGCCTGCGTCGCCAGGTGTCGGCGGGCGGCAATATCGGCGAACGGCTGATGGCGACCGGCGCGCGCCATTACGGCGATATCCGCGCCACCGCCAAGCGCTGGCTGATCGATGTGGAGATCCCGGCCTCGCGCATCGACGACCTGCCGACCACCTTCTCCGGCGGGATGCAGCAGCGCTTACAGATTGCCCGCAACCTCGTCACCCACCCGAAGCTGGTGTTTATGGATGAGCCCACTGGCGGCCTGGACGTGTCGGTGCAGGCGCGCCTGCTCGACCTGCTGCGCGGCCTGGTGGTGGAGCTGAACCTGGCGGTGGTGATTGTCACCCATGATTTGGGCGTCGCGCGTCTGCTCGCCGACCGTCTGCTGGTGATGAAGCAGGGTCAGGTGGTGGAAAGTGGGCTTACCGACCGGGTGCTCGACGATCCGCACCATCCGTATACCCAGCAGTTGGTGTCGTCGGTGTTGCAGAACTAATCCTCGAGCGGCGCTGCGCTTGGCCGGGCTCCCCATGCGAAGTAGCCCGGCCGAGCAACGCGGCGCCGGGAAGGCTCAAATGATTAAAGAGGCTAAAAATGAACGCGATTCGCGTCGAAAACGTCAGTAAAACCTTTGTTCTGCACCAACAAAACGGTGTCCAGCTTCCGGTGCTGCGCGATGCCTCGCTCACCGTCAACGCCGGAGAATGCGTGGTGCTGCACGGTCATTCCGGCAGCGGTAAATCCACCCTGCTGCGCTCGCTGTACGCCAACTATCTGCCGGATGAAGGCCATATTCATATTAAACACGGCGGCGAATGGGTCGATCTGGTGAGCGCCCCGGCGCGCAAAGTGGTGGAAGTGCGTAAGACCACCGTTGGCTGGGTCAGCCAGTTTCTGCGCGTGATCCCACGTATCTCCACGCTGGAAGTGGTGATGCAGCCGCTGCTCAACATTGGCGTACCGCGTGAAGTCTGCGCCGCGAAAGCCGCTCAGTTGCTGACGCGCCTCAACGTGCCAGAGCGCCTGTGGCACCTCGCGCCGTCGACCTTCTCCGGTGGCGAACAGCAGCGCGTCAACATCGCCCGTGGCTTTATCGTCGACTACCCGATTTTGCTGCTCGACGAACCCACCGCCTCGCTGGACGCCAAAAACAGCGCTGCCGTGGTCAGCCTGATTACCGAAGCCAAAGCCCGCGGCGCGGCCATCGTCGGCATTTTTCATGACGAAGCCGTCCGCAACCAGGTCGCCGACCGCCTCCACCCAATGGGTACACCTGCATGATTATCAATAACGTAAAGCTGGTTCTTGAGAACGACGTGGTTCATGGTTCCCTTGAGGTTCAGGACGGCGAAATTCGCGCCTTTGCCGAAAGCCAGAGCCGCCTGCCGGAAGCGATGGACGGCGAAGGCGGCTGGCTGCTGCCGGGGCTGATTGAGCTGCATACCGATAATCTGGATAAATTTTTCACCCCGCGCCCGAAGGTTGACTGGCCCGCCCACTCGGCGATGAGCAGCCACGATGCGCTGATGGTCGCCAGCGGCATCACCACCGTGCTGGACGCGGTCGCTATCGGCGATGTGCGCGACGGCGGCGACCGTCTGGAAAACCTTGAGAAGATGATCAATGCCGTTGAGGAGACGCAAAAACGCGGCCTCAACCGCGCCGAGCACCGCCTGCATCTGCGCTGCGAACTGCCGCATCACACGACCCTGCCGCTCTTTGAAAAGCTGGTTGGCCGCGAGCCGGTCTCGCTGGTCTCCCTGATGGACCACTCGCCGGGGCAGCGCCAGTTCGCCAACCGCGAAAAGTACCGCGAATACTACCAGGGCAAATACTCGCTGACCGATGCGCAGATGCGTCAGTATGAAGAAGAGCAGCTTCAGCTTGCCGCACGCTGGTCGCAGCCGAACCGCGCCGCCATCGCCGGGATGTGCCGTGATCGCCATATCGCGCTGGCAAGCCACGACGATGCCACCCATGAACACGTGGTCGAATCGCACCAGTTGGGCAGCGTAATCGCCGAATTCCCTACCACCTTTGAAGCCGCGGAATCCTCACGCCGCCACGGCATGAACGTGCTGATGGGCGCGCCGAACATCGTACGCGGCGGCTCGCACTCCGGCAACGTCGCCGCACGTGAATTAGCTCAGCTCGGCCTGCTGGATATTCTCTCCTCTGATTACTACCCAGCCAGTCTGCTGGACGCCGCCTTCCGCGTGGCGGATGACGACAGCAATACCTTTAGCCTCCCTCAGGCCATCACGCTGGTGACGAAAAATCCGGCACGAGCGCTGAATCTGCACGACCGCGGGGTGATTGGTGAAGGGAAACGGGCCGACCTGGTGCTGGCGCACCGTAAAGGCGAGCACATTCATATCGACCACGTCTGGCGTCAGGGGAAAAGGGTGTTCTGATGAAAGGAAAACTGGTCTGGTTAATGGGGCCCTCCGGCTCCGGTAAAGACAGCCTGCTGGAAGTGCTTCGCCAGCAGGAGCTTTCGCAACTGTTAGTGGCTCACCGCTATATCACTCGCCCGGCCAACGCCGGGTGTGAAAACCATATCTCGCTGAGCGAACAGGAATTTTTCACCCGCGCCGGGCACAATCTGCTGGCATTAAGCTGGCACGCTAACGGCCTGTATTACGGTGTGGGCGTAGAGATTGACCTCTGGCTGCACGCCGGGTTTGACGTGGTGGTGAACGGTTCCCGCGCGCACATGGCGCAGGCCAAAGCCCGCTATGCTGATGCGCTGCTGCCGGTCTGTTTGCAGGTTTCACCAGAGATCCTTCGCCAGCGGCTGCACGCCCGCGGGCGGGAGAACGGCGTCGAAATTGCCGCCCGGCTGGAACGCGCCGCGCGCTATACGCCCTCGGAATGTCATACGCTCAATAATGACGGCAGTCTGCTACAGTCGGTAGAGAAGCTCCTCACGCTGATGGGGAGAAAGGAGCCACGCTATGCTTGTCTGTGAACTACGCCATGCCACCTTCGAGGACATCGAGGACGTTTACGCGCTCATGTGCGAGCTGAAGCAGGCCGAATACGACAGAGACGCCTTTTATACCGGCTTCGCCGCCAATCTTCAGGATAGGAACCTGCACTATCAGCTGGCCGTGCTCGACGACGAGGTGGTGGGTATGGTGAGTTTGCATTTGCAGTTTCATCTGCATCACGCCAACTGGATTGGCGAGATTCAGGAACTGGTGGTGATGCCACAGGTGCGCAGCACCGGCATTGGCAGCCAGCTGCTGGCATGGGCGGAAGAGACCGCGCGCGAAGCAGGCGCAGAGATGACCGAGCTTTCCACCAGCACGAAGCGCCTTCATGCCCATCGTTTTTACCAGCGTGAGGGCTATGCCCCAAGCCACGTTCGTTTCACCAAAGCGTTATGAGGATGCTGTATGAGTTTGAGCCTCACCCTCAGCGGTACCGGCGGCGCACAGGGCGTGCCCGCCTGGGGCTGCGACTGTCTGGCCTGTACGCGGGCCCGTCGCGCCCCGCAGTATCGGCGTAAACCCTGTAGCGGCGTGGTCCGCTTTAACGACGCCATCACCCTGATCGACGCCGGGCTGCACGATCTCACCGATCGCTGGCCCGCCGGATCTTTCCAGCAGTTTTTGCTCACCCACTACCATATGGATCACGTGCAGGGGCTGTTTCCGCTGCGTTGGGGCGTGGGCGACACCGTTCCGGTTTACGGCCCGCCGGATGAACAGGGCTGCGACGATCTGTTCAAACATCCCGGCCTGCTGGATTTCAGCCACACCGTGGAACCGTTCGTGGTCTTTGATTTGCAGGGATTACAAGTGACGCCCGTGCCGCTCGAACACTCGAAGCTCACCTTTGGCTACCTGCTGGAAACGCCACACAGCCGCGTCGCCTGGCTCTCGGATACCGCCGGGCTGCCGGAGAAAACGCTGACCTTTTTAAGCAATAATCGCCCGCAGGTGATGGTGATAGACTGCAGCCACGCTCCGCGGAATCAAACGCCGCGCAACCATAGCGACCTGGCGACGATTCAGGTCCTTAACGACGAGATCCGCTGCCCGCGCGTTATCCTGACCCATATCAGCCACCAGTTTGATGAATGGATGATGACCCACCTGCTGCCACCCGGCATTGAGGCAGGCTACGACGGCATGGAAATCCGTCTGGATTAACGGTCGTAATCGTCGTCGAGACGCTGTTCGTCGTCCGATAGCTGACGGCGCTCCTGGTCTAACTGACGCTGGCGATCGTCAAGCTGGCGGCGGCGGTCATCAAGCTGCCGACGACGATCGTTATATTGCTGACTGCTCTGCGTGCTGCGGCGATCGTTATAGGATCGATCGTCGTCATCACGATCGCGGCTGGAACGATCGCTGCTGCCTGGGTTATAGGCATCGTTGATCGCCTGCTGAATGTTGCCGATGGCGTCATCAATAATGTCGGCGTGGGCGAGCTGGCTGGTCAGCGACAGCGCGCAGAAGAACACGGCGGTGAGGTAGCGTTTCATAGGGCCAGTCTCGTCAGGGGGCTGGCTGTAGGTTATGCAAGTATCTCCTACCGATGTAGCGGAGGAATCCCAATCCTGCCCGATAAAAATCGCGTGATAAATGTCACCCCGTTTTTCCCATCGACACGTCAAATATGACGACAGCCTGTTTTTCGTCAGCGTTTTGTCCAAAAATCAGCCGTATTATCAGGGAATGTCCACAATAAAAAAGTGGCATAAAAGATGCATACTGAGGGCGACAGCGCGTATGCGCGATTTGATTAACTGGAGCGAGACCGATGAAAAAAGTCGTCACGGTTTGCCCGTATTGCGCATCAGGTTGCAAAATCAACCTGGTGGTCGATAACGGAAAAATCGTCCGGGCAGAGGCGGCTCAGGGGAAAACCAACCAGGGTACCCTGTGTCTGAAAGGCTATTACGGCTGGGATTTCATTAACGATACCCAGATCCTGACGCCACGCCTGAAAACCCCAATGATCCGTCGCCAACGTGGCGGCAAGCTGGAATCCGTCTCCTGGGACGAAGCGCTGAATTACGTGGCTGACCGCCTGAGCGCTATCAAAGCGAAATACGGCCCGGATGCCATTCAGACTACCGGTTCCTCACGCGGAACGGGTAACGAAACAAACTACGTCATGCAGAAATTTGCGCGTGCGGCGATTGGTACTAACAACGTCGACTGCTGCGCACGCGTCTGACACGGCCCTTCGGTTGCAGGTCTGCACCAATCGGTCGGTAACGGCGCCATGAGCAATGCCATCAACGAAATTGATGACACTGACTTAGTGTTTATTTTCGGGTACAACCCGGCAGATTCCCACCCTATCGTGGCGAATCACGTGATTAACGCCAAACGTAAAGGGGCGAAAATCATCGTCTGCGATCCGCGTAAAATTGAAACCGCGCGTATTGCTGATATGCATATTGCATTGAGAAACGGCTCGAACATCGCGCTGCTCAACGCCATAGGTCATGTCATTATTGAAGAAGATCTGTACGACAAAGCGTTCGTCGCTACCCGTACCGACGGTTTTGAAGAGTATCGTAAGATTGTCGAAGGCTACACGCCGGAGTCCGTCGAAGATATTACCGGCGTCAGCGCACAGGAAATTCGTCAGTGTGCGCGTATGTATGCCGGTGCGAAAAGCGCGGCCATCCTGTGGGGCATGGGTGTCACCCAGTTCTATCAGGGCGTGGAAACCGTACGTTCACTGACCAGCCTCGCAATGCTGACCGGTAACCTCGGTAAGCCACACGTGGGCGTGAACCCGGTTCGCGGTCAGAACAACGTTCAGGGCGCCTGCGATATGGGCGCATTGCCGGATACCTATCCTGGCTATCAGTACGTGAGCAACCCGGCTAACCGCGAGAAATTCGCCAAAGCCTGGGGCGTGGAAAGCCTGCCAGCACATACCGGCTATCGCATCAGCGAGCTGCCGCACCGTGCCGCGCATGGCGAAGTTCGCGCCGCGTACATTATGGGTGAAGATCCATTACAGACCGATGCAGAGCTCTCTGCGGTCCGTAAAGGCTTTGAAGATCTGGAGCTGGTCATCGTCCAGGATATCTTCATGACCAAAACCGCTGCTGCCGCAGACGTCATTCTGCCGTCTACGTCATGGGGCGAGCATGAAGGGGTGTTCACGGCCGCAGACCGTGGTTTCCAGCGCTTCTTTAAAGCCGTTGAACCGAAGTGGGACCTGAAAACGGACTGGCAGATCATCAGCGAAATCGCCACCCGTATGGGCTACAAAATGCACTACAACAACACCCAGGAAATCTGGGATGAGTTGCGCGGCCTGTGCCCTGATTTCTACGGTGCCACCTATGAGAAAATGGGTGAGCTTGGCTACGTCATGTGGCCTTGCCGCGATGAGTCCGACGCTGACCAGGGGACGTCTTACCTCTTCAAAGAGAAGTTCGACACCCCGAACGGTATGGCGCAGTTCTTCACCTGCGACTGGGTAGCGCCAATCGACAAGCTCACCGACGAGTTCCCAATGGTACTGTCGACGGTGCGTGAAGTTGGCCACTACTCTTGCCGTTCGATGACCGGTAACTGTGCGGCGCTGGCAGCACTGGCGGATGAACCGGGCTATGCCCAGATCAACACCGCAGATGCCGCGCGTTTAGGCATTGAAGATGAAGCGCTGGTGTGGGTGAACTCCCGCAAAGGCCGCGTCATCACCCGTGCCGCGGTGAGCGATCGTCCAAACAAAGGCGCGATTTACATGACCTACCAGTGGTGGATTGGGGCATGTAATGAACTGGTAACCGAGAACTTAAGCCCGATTACCAAAACGCCTGAGTATAAATACTGCGCCGTAAACGTTGAGCCGATTGCCGACCAGCGTGCCGCAGAGCAGTATGTTATTGATGAGTATACGAAGCTGAAGGCCGGACTGCGCGAAAGCGCAATGGGCTAAGCGGACTCGTTTCAACGCCTCCATTCGGGGGCGTTTTTTTATCCTGCCGATCTCTTTATACTGCCCCCTTCCTCGACAACCTACATAATAAGATGAAACGAATTTTTGCATTGTTATGGTTATGCCTGACGACGCTATCCGCGCACGCTGAAGAGCCGGGCAGTCAATACCTGGAAGCCGCCAAAGCGGGAGACGCGCGGGCGCAATACTATCTGGCCGATACCTGGTTTAGCTCCGGCGACCTGAGTAAAGCCGAATTCTGGGCGCAAAAATCTGCCGATAGCGGCGATGCCGATGCCTGCGCGCTGCTGGCGCAGATTAAAATCACTAACCCGGTAAGCCTCGACTATACCGAAGCCAAAGCGCTGGCTGAGAAAGCTGCGAAAGCGGGAAGCCGGGCCGGTGAAGTTATCCTGGCGCGCATTCTTATCAACAGACAGGCGGGCCAGACCGACTACCCGCGGGCGATTACGCTACTCCAGCAAGCGTCGATGAACGCCGAGAGCGATTTCGCGGTAGACGCGCAAATGCTGCTGGGGTTGATTTATGCCAACGGCGTAGGCGTGAAGGAAGATGACGAGAAGGCGACGGACTACTTCAAAAACAGTTCCGCGCTCTCCCGCACCGGCTACGCCGAGTACTGGGCCGGGATGATGTTCCTGAGCGGCGAGAAAGGGTTTATCCCGCAGAACAAGCAGAAAGCATTGCAGTGGTTGAACCTGAGCTGTACGGAAGGGTTTGATACCGGGTGTGAAGAGTTTGATAAGGTGAGCGCGGAGTAGCTTTTTCCCATGGTCGCTGCGCTCGCCCGGGCTACGTAGCCCGGCCAAGCGAAGCGCCGCCGGGATCTGCACCTAAACCAAAAAAATAATGCCGGGCAAGCCCGGCATTATTGTTCTATTTATTGATCGGCAGTTTTATCAAACCTGCCCAGCACTTCGCGCTCATACGCCAGCGCTTTCTTGCGGTCAAACTTGTGTTCCCACTTAGCAATAACCAGCACCGCCAACGCGTTACCCACCACGTTCAGCGCGGTACGCGCCATATCGAGGATACGGTCAACGCCGGCAATAAATGCCAGGCCTTCCAGCGGAATACCAACGCTGCCGAGCGTCGCCAGCAGTACCACGAACGATACGCCCGGCACGCCCGCGATCCCTTTTGAGGTCACCATTAGCGTCAGCACCAGCACGATTTCCTGCCAGATAGAGAGGTCGATACCGTAAAGCTGCGCGATAAAGATAGCCGCGATGCTCTGGTACAGCGTTGAACCATCGAGGTTAAATGAATAACCGGTCGGCACCACGAAGCTGGTGATAGACGCCGGAGCGCCATAAGCTTCCATCTTCTCAATAATACGCGGCAGCACGCTCTCGGAGCTGGCGGTGGAGTAAGCCAGAATCAGCTCGTCTTTCAGGATACGAATCAGGATCCAGATGCTCAGCCCGCAGATGCGCGCCACGATGCCCAGCACCACCAGCGCGAAGAACAGAATCGCGAAGTGCACCAGCAGCACCAGCCTCGCCAGCGGCCACAGCGAAGCGAAACCGAAGTTAGCGACCGTCACCGCGATCAGCGCAAACACACCCACCGGCGCGTAACGCATCACCATATGGGTGACTTTAAACATAGTTTCAGAGATAGAACGGAACACCGTAACCAGCGGTTCGCGGTGGGTGGCAGGCAGCGAGGAGAGCCCCAGACCAAACAGCACCGAGAAGAAGATAATCGGCAGCATATCGCCTTTCGCCATCGACGCGATGATATTGGTTGGTACCAACGACAGAATAGTACCCATCAAGCCATGCGCGTGGCTTTGCACTTCCGCGGTGGTGCTCTGGTATTTCGAAATGTCCACCGTCGCCAGCTGCGACATGTCGATCCCGGCCCCTGGCTGGAAGACATTCGCCATGGTAATACCGATGATAATCGCTATCGTGGTGATCACTTCAAAATAAATGATGGTTTTTGCGCCAATACGCCCTAACTGTTTTGCATCGCCCACACCGGCTATTCCAACGACCAGCGTGGAAATAACGATCGGCACAACAATCATTTTAATCAGGTGGATGAATATATCGCCAGCGGGAGATAACAGATTCATAACCAGCCAGTCGCGGCTATCGCTATGATAATGCAGGTAACTACCGAGAATAATACCTAGCACGAGGGCAATGAGAATTTGCCACGCCAGGCTGATTCGTGTTTTCTTCATAACTGCAGACTTCCTCAATGAAAAATACCATGCCAAACAGGAATGGTATCCATTTGAAAGGGGGTGATTTGTGTTGCGTTTACTTTTAGAGGTTTTTAACGCGCATTATCAGTACCATCTGCACGGTGTCTCGCGCAAGCCTTTCAGAACAGGGCTTTTCACTAAGAAATTCCATATTACTGCTGATTTCTACCAGTAATTATTTATAAGTTTTTGTTATAAAAAAAGAAAAAATCAGTTTTTTTCTATAAATCCCTCTCCGTAATTATTTTTGTTCAAAGAATCAAATGAACGTTATTTGAACAATTCCAATATTGCGTGATCTGCCGCGCAAATAGTAAACAAAGCGTCTTCTCCCTCTGTTATTAACTTTTATGAGACATATTATTAACATCTTACAAGGAGAAAAAAAGCATGAGCCAAATTCACAAACACCCTATTCCTGCAAATATTGCAGAACGCTGCCTGATAAACCCGGAGCAATACCAGACCAAATATCACCAGTCAGTCACTAACCCGGATGCATTCTGGGGTGAAGAGGGAAAAATCCTCGACTGGATGCAGCCTTACACCAAAGTGAAAAACACCTCCTTTGCGCCTGGCAATGTCTCCATCAAATGGTATGAAGACGGCACCCTGAACCTGGCAGCAAACTGCCTGGACCGTCATTTAGACGCCCGCGGCGACCAGACCGCCATCATCTGGGAAGGCGACGATGCCTCCCAAAGCAAACATATTACCTACCGCGAACTGCACCGCGACGTTTGTCGCTTCGCCAATACCCTGCTGTCACTGGGCGTGAAAAAAGGCGACGTGGTGGCTATCTATATGCCGATGGTGCCGGAAGCGGCGGTAGCGATGCTGGCCTGTGCCCGTATCGGCGCCATTCATTCCGTTATCTTTGGCGGCTTCTCACCGGAAGCGGTCGCGGGTCGTATCATCGACTCCAACTCCCGTCTGGTGATCACCTCTGACGAAGGCGTTCGCGCCGGGCGCAGCATTCCGCTGAAGAAAAACGTCGACGATGCGCTGAAAAACCCGAACGTCAAAACCATCGAAAACGTGGTCGTATTGAAGCGCACTGGCGGTAACGTCGAATGGCACGAAGGCCGCGACCTGTGGTGGCACGACCTGATGGAAAAAGCCAGCGACCAGCACCAGCCAGCCGAGATGAACGCGGAAGACCCGCTGTTTATCCTTTATACCTCCGGTTCCACCGGTAAGCCTAAGGGCGTGCTGCACACCACCGGCGGTTATCTGGTGTATGCCGCGACCACCTTTAAATACGTCTTCGACTACCATCAGGGCGACATCTACTGGTGTACCGCCGACGTGGGCTGGGTCACCGGTCATAGCTATCTGCTGTACGGCCCGCTGGCCTGCGGCGCGACGACGCTGATGTTCGAAGGCGTACCAAACTGGCCAACCCCGGCGCGTATGTGTCAGGTGGTGGACAAGCACAAGGTCAACATTCTCTATACTGCACCGACGGCGATTCGTGCGCTGATGGCGGAAGGCGATAAAGCCACCGCCGGCACCGACCGCTCTTCCCTGCGCATTCTGGGCTCTGTCGGCGAGCCGATTAACCCGGAAGCCTGGGAGTGGTACTGGAAGCAGATCGGCAACGAGAAGTGCCCGGTGATGGACACCTGGTGGCAGACCGAAACCGGCGGCTTTATGATCACCCCACTGCCGGGCGCTATTGAGCTGAAAGCGGGCTCCGCCAGCCGTCCGTTCTTCGGCGTACAGCCCGCGCTGGTGGATAACGAAGGCCATCCACAGGAAGGGGCGACCGAAGGCAACCTGGTTATCACCGACTCCTGGCCGGGTCAGGCGCGTACGCTGTTCGGCGACCACGAGCGCTTTGAGCAAACCTACTTCTCCACCTTCAAAAACATGTACTTCAGCGGCGACGGCGCGCGTCGTGATGAAGATGGCTACTACTGGATCACCGGCCGCGTCGATGACGTGCTGAACGTCTCCGGCCACCGCTTGGGTACCGCAGAAATCGAATCGGCGCTGGTATCACACCCGAAAATTGCCGAAGCGGCCGTAGTTGGTATTCCGCACAACATTAAAGGCCAGGCGATTTACGCCTACGTCACGCTGAACCACGGCGAAGAGCCGACGCCAGCGCTGTATACCGAGGTGCGCAACTGGGTCCGTAAAGAGATTGGCCCGCTGGCAACCCCGGATGTGCTGCACTGGACCGACTCGCTGCCGAAAACCCGCTCAGGCAAGATCATGCGCCGCATTCTGCGCAAGATTGCCGCTGGTGACACCAGCAACCTGGGCGATACCTCTACGCTCGCCGATCCGGGCGTGGTGGACAAACTGCTGGAAGAGAAGCAGGCCATCACGATGCCGTCATAAGAGCAGGCTTTCCCCTCTCCTGTTCACCGGGAGAGGGCCGGGGTGAGGGTGCGCCGCCGTACACCGCCCCTCGCCCGATCCTTTTTCCGCTCGGAGAAAGGAACAGTACGGTGTTCTGGTTCTGATTTGCACAACAAAAAACACTACGTAAGAAAACCTCTGGAGACTCTGTGATGAATGATCAAATTTGTCAGCAGATAGAAGATAGTGCGCATTTCAGGGAGCTCGTCCAAAAACGGCAACGGTTTGCCACCTTCTTATCGCTGATTATGTTAGTGGTGTACGTCGGTTTTATTTTACTCATCGCTTTTGCCCCTGGCTGGCTCGGCACGCCGCTGCATCCGGGCACCAGCGTTACGCGCGGTATCCCGATTGGGATCGGCATTATCGTCATTTCCTTCTTGTTGACCGGCATCTACGTCTGGCGGGCCAACAGTGAATTCGATCGCCTGAACAAGGCCGTACTGCGTGAGGTAAAAGCATCATGAAGAAAGTCCTGACGGCGCTTGCCGCCACACTTCCTTTCGCAGCCAACGCGGCCGATGCGATCAGCGGGCACGTGGAGCGTCAGCCAACCAACTGGCAGGCGATTATCATGTTCCTGATTTTCGTCATGCTGACGCTGTATATCACCTACTGGGCCTCGAAGCGCGTGCGTTCGCGCAGCGATTACTACACCGCTGGCGGCAACATCACCGGTTTCCAGAACGGGCTGGCGATTGCCGGTGACTTTATGTCAGCGGCCTCGTTCCTCGGTATCTCCGCGCTGGTGTACACCTCCGGCTACGACGGCCTTATCTACTCACTCGGCTTCCTCGTCGGCTGGCCAATCATTCTGTTCCTGATTGCCGAACGCCTGCGTAACCTCGGCCGCTACACCTTTGCTGACGTCGCGTCATACCGACTAAAGCAGGGGCCAATCCGCATGCTTTCCGCCTGCGGCTCACTGGTGGTGGTAGCGCTGTACCTGATAGCCCAGATGGTCGGTGCCGGTAAGCTTATCGAACTGCTGTTCGGCCTCAACTACCACGTCGCCGTGGTGCTGGTTGGCGTGCTGATGGTGATGTACGTGCTGTTCGGCGGCATGCTCGCCACCACGTGGGTACAAATCATCAAAGCGGTACTGCTGCTGTTCGGCGCCAGCTTCATGGCCTTTATGGTGATGAAACACGTCGGCTTTAGCTTCAATAACCTGTTCACCGAAGCGATGGCGGTACACCCGAAAGGCGCAGCCATCATGAGCCCTGGCGGGCTGGTGAAAGACCCGATATCGGCGCTGTCGTTGGGTCTCGGCCTGATGTTTGGTACCGCTGGTCTGCCGCACATCCTGATGCGTTTCTTCACCGTAAGCGACGCCAGCGAAGCGCGTAAGAGCGTGTTCTACGCCACCGGCTTTATGGGTTACTTCTACATTCTGACCTTTATCATCGGCTTTGGCGCGATCATGCTGGTGGGGGCGAACCCGGCGTTTAAAGACGCAGCGGGCGCGCTGATTGGTGGCAACAACATGGCGGCGGTTCACCTGGCCGATGCCGTGGGCGGTAACCTGTTCCTGGGCTTTATCTCTGCGGTTGCTTTCGCCACCATTCTGGCGGTGGTCGCCGGTCTGACGCTGGCCGGGGCTTCAGCGGTCTCTCACGACCTGTACGCCAACGTCTTTAAGAAGGGCGCAACCGAACGTGAAGAGCTGAAGGTCTCGAAAATCACCGTACTGGTACTGGGCGTGGTGGCGATCCTGCTGGGCATTCTGTTCGAGAATCAGAACATCGCGTTCATGGTGGGCCTGGCGTTCTCCATCGCGGCAAGCTGCAACTTCCCTATCATCCTGCTCTCCATGTACTGGTCGAAGCTGACCACCCGTGGCGCGATGATTGGCGGCTGGTTGGGCCTGCTGACGGCGGTCGTGCTGATGATCCTCGGCCCAACCATTTGGGTGACGATCCTCGGTCACGAGAAAGCTATCTTCCCGTATGAATACCCGGCGCTGTTCTCTATTGCCATCGCCTTTATCGGTATCTGGTTCTTCTCTGCCACCGATAACTCTGCCGAAGGTAATCTCGAACGCGAGCAGTTCCGCGCGCAGTTCATCCGTTCGCAGACCGGTCTCGGCATCGACCAGGGCCGCGCGCACTAAAATCCCCTCCCCGGCCTCTGGTCGGGGATCACATTTTTTCCCCCTTCAGGTGACGTTTATCACGTCGCCAAAACGAAAAAAGCCGATGCGTATCACAAGCTTTATCTGCGATTCGCAAAGGCCATCACACTTTTCCCGTTTTCACGCCTATCCCCGGTTTTACCTCTACGACGTTTACAGACAACCCGCGCCGCGCTTTTTATTCTTTACTCAAGGCTTCTGGCAAAGCGAGTTAAGCGCTCCGGGCTTAACAGCAGCGGCAGAAACAGCGGGCCGCTGACGGGCGGATTCACCAGCCAGCGTTCCAGCGTATCGGCATAGCGAAGCAGCTGCTGTTGATGCTTTTGCAACGAGCCAGCAGGCAGGCTTTGCAGGCCGTAATGGTCAAGCCACAGGGCATCGGTCACCGCCGCCGCCACGCGAGAGAACATCTGGCTGTAGATTTCCGCGCTGCGCCAGGCTGCCAGCAGCACCTCCAGCGTGTCGTCCGGGCAGGTAATCCGCGGCATCAACTCCCGCAGGTTTTGTACCGTGCGAGTGGCAAGGAAGCAGGCGGCCTCTTTTTCCAGCGTGACACGCTCGCGCTGCTCTTTGCCAAGCACCGGGTCGTCGGTCGGCATTAAGGGCTGCCAGGCGTGCATCCAGTTGGCACTGCGGGTGTCCATGTGCAGCAGCTGCTGCGCCTGGGAAAGGCTCTCAGGGATTTGGCTTTGGTAGTGCAGCCGTCGCCCGAGGAAGTTTGGCGTTTTACACAGCCAGTCGTAGCTGGCGTGAACGATAGTAGAAAGCCGGTGTTTATCCTGAGTCGAGCGAAAGCCAAGCTGCTGATGCTCGGCCCAGCGTTCAAAGGCCGACGGCGCGGAATCCTCGATCTGATTGGCGGCGGAAAGGCCAAAGAGATTAATGGCGTTGGCGGAGTCCATGACCCGGCTATCGGGCAACCACTGCCAGCTAACGCGAGAGGTAATGGCCTCAATTTCGTTTTCGGCGGCGCTCAGCGCCCAGCTCAGACGGCCGCTGATTTCATCGGCCAGATAGCACGGCAGCGCGGTCCAGCCGTAGCCGGTGCCGAAGAGGTCGTACTCGATCCATTTTTTATGCCCCGGCAGCGTTGCGATGTGCGGGTGGTTGGCAAAACCGGGGTGATAGTCCAGCTCGGTGGCTTTGATAGAGGCGCGAACGTCGTCCGAAAGCCGAGCAAGGATGTTGGAAAGCTGCTGGCGAGGCCAGCTGTCATCAATAAAGTCGCGCAGCACCAGCTTTTTCCCCTGGGCGCGCAGCAGGCTCCAGACATCGTGCAGGCTCTGCTGCCAGCGGACAGTCTGAAAGTCCGGCGTGGTCAGGCTCAGAATCATGCCGCTGAGGTGCGGCAACGACGGCAATAACGAGTGCAGTATTGCGGCATAAAACTGCTGCCAGAAATCCGGCGCACTTTTTTCGTCGAAGGTCAGCTCGGGAAATTTACGCTTAATAATATCGTCATTAGGCGCCGCTTCCCCCTGAAGCCAGAACGAAAGGTTATTTTCCGCCAGATAACGGTCAACGCGTTTTAAATACTGCAACGCGTAGTTTTGCTGATGAATTAAGTTCTCGACGTGGAGTTTCTGACTTAACGGCGAGGGCGTCGCAAGAATAGAAAGCAGTTCCTGCTGGTGCAGGATGATGCCGGTGAAACCGTGCTGTTTCGCGCTTTTAACGCCCTGAATAAACCAGGGCCAGTGCCAGATAAAAGTGCTGTTCAGCTCCATCAATTGATGCGGAATACGTTTCATTGCGTCGCCTTGCGGATTTTGGTGTTGATATATTAATCGAGGATGTCATGAAAAAATATGCGTTGGTCGGAACTGGGGGTCGTGCAGGTTTATATATTTCCGCTATTGGTGGCACCTGGCGTAATAACGCCAGAATGGTCGCCTTTTGCGATACCAACCAGACGCGAATGAACTACGCCAATACGCTGCTGCAAAAAGAGGGAGCCGAGCCGGTCTCCACCTGGAAAGCGGCGCAGTTTGAAGAGATGATCTGCGAAACGCGTCCGGATATCGTCATCGTCACCACCATGGACCGCACCCACGACGACTATATCGTGCGGGCGCTGCACGCGGGCTGCGATGTGATCACCGAAAAGCCGATGACCATCGACGAAAAGCGCGCGCTGCGTATTCTGGACGCCATCGAAGAGACCGGGCACACCGTGCGCGTGGCCTTCAATTACCGTTATGCGCCGCACCACAGCAAGGTGCGTGAACTGCTGATGCAGGGCGTGATAGGCAACGTCACCTCCGTTCACTTCGAGTGGCTGCTCAACACCGAACACGGCGCAGACTATTTCCGCCGCTGGCACCGCGAAAAACGTAACAGCGGCGGCCTGCTGGTGCATAAATCCACCCACCATTTCGACCTGATGAACTTCTGGCTGGCGAGCTATCCGGAGCGCGTGTACGCCGAAGGCAGCCTGCAATTCTACGGCAAAGAGAACGCCGAGAAGCGCGGCGTCAGCCAGTTCTACCCGCGTACCCATGGTTATGCCGAAGCCAAAGACGATCCGTTCGCGTTGAATATGGCGGACAACGAACAGCTGAAAGCGCTGTATCTGGACGCCGAGCATGAAGATAACTACTTCCGCGACCAGAGCGTGTTCAGCGACGGCATCACCATCGAAGACACCATGTCGGTGCTGGTGAAATATCAGAACCAGGTGCAGCTCACCTACTCGCTTAACGCCTATCTGCCGTGGGAAGGGCTGAACGTGGTGTTTAACGGCACCGAAGGCCGCCTGGAGATGAAAATCGTTGAGAAATCCTACGTTAACGCCGGTGGCAAACGCGAAAACGAAGGCAGCCTGGAGCAGTGCGATATCACCGTCTTCCCGATGTTTGCCGAACCGTGGAAAGCCAAATTTAATCTCGGCGAAGGCGGCCACGGCGGCGGCGATAACGCCATGCTGGCGGACCTGTTTGGCGAACCGGGCAACGACCCGCTGCAGCGCGCCGCCGACCACCGCGCGGGGGCGATGTCTATCCTCACCGGCATTGCAGGCAACATTTCGATGCAGCAGCAGCGCCCGGTGAACTTTAAGGAGTTTGAACTGGTTTCCCGTCTGACAAAACGTTAAGCCGCACGCCTTCCGGCGTGGCAGGAGGCTGCGCCGGAGCGAATGGTCAGTATTTTGCTGTTACTCACCTGTTTAATAACGCTATCTATGCCTCTATCCTGGAGACAAATAATGAATAAACTCGTTTCAGGTGTCATCGCATCGCTGTTATTTTCCTGTACCTCTGCCTGGGCGCAGCAGCCCGTTGAATTACGCATGTCGTGGTGGGGCGGCAATAGCCGTCACCAGGCCACGCTCAAGGCGCTGGAAGCCTTCGAGAAAAAGTATCCCGATATCAAAGTGAAAGCCGAATACACCGGCTGGGACGGGCACCTTTCGCGCCTGACAACCCAGATGGCAAGCGGCACCGAGCCGGATGTGATGCAGACCAACTGGCCGTGGCTTATCATTTTCTCCAAAAACGGCGAAGGCTATTACGATCTCAATAAGCTCAAGAGCGAGCTCGATTTCAGCCAGTATCAGGCCAAAGATTTGCAGTCCACCACCGTCAAAGGCAAGCTCAACGGCCTGCCTATCTCGGTTAACGCGCCGGTCTTTTACTACAACGATGTCACCTGGCAGAAAGCCGGGCTGGCCTATCCTAAAACCTGGGACGAATTCTTTGCCGCCGGGAAGGTGTTCCAGCAGAAGCTCGGCAACAACTACTACCCGTACACCATGGTCGATCAGGATGTGATTCTGCTGCTTAACGCCTACATGATGCAGAAACACCAGAAGCCAATGTTCAACAGCGACGGCAAGTTTGCCTGGAACGACGCGCAGTGGATTGAAGCCTTCAACTTTGTGAAGCGGCTGAGCGATGACCACGTGCTGCCGTCACCGAAAACGCTCTCCGCCTACGGCAAGGGCAATCTGTATGAGATGAAACCGTGGATTAACGGCGAATGGGGTGGCCTGTTCACCTGGAACATTACCATCCGGATGTTTGCCAACAACATGACGCCACCGGCGAAGCTGGTACTCGGCGACTACGTAATGCAGCCGGGAACGGACGAGTCCGGCGTTTACTTTAAAACGTCACAGATGTTCTCGATAGCGAAGTCCACCAGGCATCCGAAAGAGGCGGCGATACTGCTGAACTTCCTGGTCAGCGACCCGCAGTCGGTCGAGGCATTAGGGCTGGAGCGCGGTATTCCGCTGAACAAGGCGGCAGAAACGCTGCTGACCGAAAAAGGAGTGATTGATCCGAATGACCCGGTCGTCGCCGGATTGCGCCAGGCGCAGTCGATGCACACTACCGCTGTCGCCACGCCGTATATTGAAGATTTGCAGGTTATCGATCAGTTTACCTCAGCTCGCGAGAAGCTGGACCTCGGTAAGCAGACGACCGCTGAAGTGGTCGCCGATTTCCGCCAGCAGGTGGAACGCATTGTGCGGCGGTTGAATCGCTAATGTTGCCTGACGGCGCTTTGCTTATCTGGCCTTCGGGATTGCGCCCTTGTAGGCCGGGTAAGCGCAGCGCCACCCGGCAACGGCGTCAAAACATAATCCAGCCCACTAACGGTGCCACCAGCACCATCACCACACCGGACAGCATCATCACCAGGCTTGCCACCACACCTTCCTGCGGCCCTAGCTCATAGGAGCGCGCCGTCCCGGCACCGTGCGAGGCCGCACCAAAGCCCGCGCCCTTCGCCATCCCTTCACGGATCGCTAAGCGCAGGAACAGCACGTCGCCAATCGCCATACCGAATACGCCGGTCACCACCACAAACAGCGCCACCAGCTCAGGCTGGCCGCCGAGGGATTTCGCCGCCGCGAGGGCAAACGGCGTGGTGATGGAACGTACCGCCAGGCTACGCTGAATTTCATCCGACAGCGTAAACAGACGCGCCAGCCATACTGAACTGGTTACCGCCACCACCGTCGCCGTGATCACGCCCGCGGAGAGCGACATCCAGTGGCGCTTGATGATCGCCAGGTTGTCGTACACCGGCACCGCAAACGCGATAGTCGCCGGGCCAAGCAGCCACAGCAGCCAGTGCGCTTCGCCCATGTAGTTCTGATAGGAGATATGGCCGAACACCAGCATCAGCACCAGCAGCACCGGGGTCAACACCAGCGGCATCAGCGGCAGCTTGCGAAAGCGGCGATACAGGCGTTTGTTGGCAAAGTAGAGCACCAGCGTAATCGCCAGGCACAGCACGCTCAGCTGAAAGTTACTCATGACGCATCCGCTTTAGCTCGTAACGATAGACCTTATCGACCACCCACGCGGTCGCCGCCAGCACCATCATCGTGCTCAACGCAATTACCACAAAAATCCGCCAGCCGTCGACCATCAGCAGTTGGGCATAGTTCACCACCGCCACCACCGCAGGCACAAAGAACAGCAGCATTTCCGCAAGCAGCCAGCGAGACCCGGCGCGTACCCACTTCAGCGGCACAATATGGCAGACGATCAGCGCCAACAGCAGCACCATGCCAACCAGGTTAGCGGGAAGCGGCAAATGCCACCAGCTCACCAGATATTCAGCAAAAACAAACAGTCCCGCGTACAGCACGACCTGTACTGGAACCTGGAGACGGTTTAAAACGGAGGGCACAACGCGCCCTAAGGCCTCAGCCATGGAGGGATGTCCAGAAAAAATGAGAGAGGCACAGTATAGTGAGACAACGATGATGACAAAAATGAATTAAACTCATCGGTAGCATAGTTTAGAGGCATAATCATGGACATCAGAACGCTGCGCTACTTCGTCGAAGTTGTTCGTCAGCAGAGCTTTACCCGCGCGGCGGAGAAGCTCTTCGTGACGCAACCCACCATCAGTAAAATGCTCAAAAACCTGGAAGATGAGCTGAACTGCACCCTGCTTATTCGCGACGGCCGCAAGCTGTTAATGACCGATACCGGGCAGGTCGTGTTCGACCGCGGGCTGGCTATCCTCGACGAATTCCGCCAGCTAGAAGCGGAGCTCAGCGATATTAACCATCTCAATAAAGGCGTGCTGCGACTCGGCATTCCCCCGATGGTCGGCATGCTGATGGCCGGGCCCATTAGTCTGTTTCGCCAGCGCTACCCCGGCGTAGAGCTGAAAATCTCCGAGGGCGGCGGGCTAACCGTGCAGCAGGCGGTCATGAACGGCGAGTTGGATCTGGCGATGACGGCGCTGCCGGTGGAAGAAGAAAGCGCGCTGACCACCCGGCTCTTGTTCAGCCACCCACTTTGCGTGCTGGTGCCGCGTTCCGGCGACTGGCTGGAGCAAACGTCGGTATCTCCACAGCAGCTTGCCGCGCATCCTTTGCTTATCTACAACGAAGATTTCGCCCTTAGCCGCCAGCTGATGCAACTGTTTACGCGCCATCACGTGAAGCCACGTATTGCGGTGCGCAGCGGGCAGTGGGATTTTCTCGCCGCGATGGTCCAGGCGGGCGTCGGCGTGGCGATTCTGCCGGAGCCGATTTGCCGCAGGCACGATGAGAAAACCCTGCGCTGGCTGCCGCTGGAGAGCGATTTGCGCTGGCAGTTGGGGATGATTTGGCGGGAAGGGGTTTATTTGTCTCACAGCGCTCAAGCGTGGCTGAAGTGCTGTGAGGGGTTTACGCTGCCAGAGTAGATATGGTGCCATTCCCGGGGTCGGCGTAAACGCCTCGCCCGGGCTACGATACACGACCGTAGCCCGGCCAAGCGCAGCGCCGCCGGGGCAGCACCGGACTTAACTACGCATCCTCAATCAACAGCGCTTCCAACAGGTCGAGGTCATGCAGCAGCTTCTGCAAGGTCTCGTTGCTTATCTGACGCGTCGCGCGCAGGTGATACAACTCCCCACGCTCAGAGCGCAGCGCCGCGAGGCGGAAGCGGCGTTCAAGCTGCTCTTCCAGCATCGAGGTCTCCACGTCGTTGCGCCCATCGACGCGGCGGCGCAGGTTACCAATCACGCGTGAACTGACCTCGGTCAGCAGCTGATTATCGATGTTCTCGGTGGTATCCGCGGCAAGACGCTCCTCCATTTTCTGAATAGCGACAATCGCCACGTCCGCCGTCGCCGCCCGCGCCAGGCGCTCTTCTTTACGCTGCTGCACGTTATCGGTTGATTCGATATGACGCAGCAGAATCGGCAGCGCAATCACCCCGACAAACAGCGAGAACAGAATCACGCCCGCGGCCAGGAAGATAAGCTCATAACGCGCCGGGAAGGCATCACCAGAAGGCAGCAGCAGCGGAATGGAGAGCACACCGGCCAGGGTAATCGCCCCGCGCACGCCGGCAACGGAGGAGATCAGCAGCTCACGAGTGGTCCATGAGCCAAACTCCATCGGTTTCTTTTTCAGGAAGCGCTGGCTCAGCTTGCGCATCGTCCACAGCCAGCCAAAACGTACCAGCATCAGCGCCGCGTAAATCAGGATGATATCGGTAAACAGCATCCAGGTTTCGACGTTCGGGTCAGCCTCTGCCGCCACCAGCGAGCTTTCGAGAATATCCGGAAGCTGTAGACCTAACAGCAGGAACACCATGCCGTTAAACACAAACTCCAGCATCGCCCAGGTGCTGTTGGCACGCAGACGCATCGCCAGCGGCGCGGTGCGCATCACGCCGGAACGGGTGATGGTCATCCCGGCCGCTACCGCCGCGAGAATACCGGACACCCCGATATGTTCGGCAATGAGATAAGAAGCGAACGGCAGCAGGAACAGCAGCACAATCTGCGTGGCCGGTTCATCACCACCCCAGCGGCTCAGGAAACGCATCGAGCGACCGTACGACCAGCTGACCACAAAGCCTGCCAGAATGCCGCCGATTGCCACTTTGAGGAATTCCATCGTCGCACCGCCGACGGTAAAGACCATCGTGCCCATCGCCACCGCGACGGCAAACTTCAGCGACACCAGGCCAGAGGCGTCGTTCATCAGTGCTTCGCCTTGCAGAATCCCCATGATTTTTTTCGGAATGCGCCCCTCACCGACAATCCCGGAGAGCGCCACGGCATCGGTCGGCGAGAGTACGGCCGCCAGCGCAAAGGCTGGAATCAGCGGTATACCTGGCACAATCCAGTAGATCAGGAAGCCAATCCCTACGACCGTCACCAGCACTAATGCCAGCGCCAGCCCGAGGATCTCTCGCCCATGCTCAATAAACTCGCGCGTCGGCGTTTTCCAGCCGTCGGCAAACAGCAGCGGCGGGATAAACAGAACGAGGAACAGTTCCGGGTCAAATTCAACGTGCAAACCAAACGTCGGCCACGCCAGCAGCGCGCCGATGGCGATTTGCATTAAAGGTAGTGGGATCTGGAAGGGCATTACGCGCGTAACCACCCCGGAGAGCGAAACCACGAGGGTCATGATGAGTATAGTGAAGAATATTTCCATGCGTTCCCTGTTTACAGCGTTGTCTTATTATTCAAAACATGAAGCGTCGTGCTTCCGAGTTTACGTTACCCAGATTAACGCAAAAGGAAACGAGAGGTGGCTGAAAATAGAAAAAAAGTCCAGACCTGTAGCCCGGCCAAGCGACAAACAAAAAACCCGCCATCAGGCGGGTTTTTTCTGCGAGAGTAGGAGATTAAATCGCCCAGCCGCCCGCATAGAAGATAACCAACGCCGCCGCAATCACTACGGTGCCGATGTTCAGCTTGCGCCATTCGCCTGAAACCACGCGGCCAACCACCAGCGTCGCGAAGCCAATCATGATGCCGGTAACGATGTTACAGGTCAGCACGATCATCACCGCGGTGATAAGACCAGACATCGCGTCAACGAAGTCGTTGAAGTCGATACGCGCCACGTTGCTCAGCATCAGCAGGCCGACGTACATCAGCGCAGGTGCGGTCGCATAGCCTGGAACCAGGTAAGAGAGCGGAGAAAGGAACAGAATCAGCAGGAACAGCACACCGACGGTGATCGCCGTTAAACCGGTTTTACCGCCTGCCGCCGTACCCGCTGCGGACTCAATGTACACGGCCGCCGGGGATGCACCCACAACCGCAGAGAACACGCTGCTCAGGGAGTCAGTGGTCAGCGCTTTGCCGCCGTTAATGATCTGGCCGTCTTTATCCAGCAGGTTTGCCTGACCGGCTACCGCGCGGATAGTACCGGTGGCATCAAACACGGCGGTCATCACCAGCGCCAGTACGCTTGGCAGTACAACCGGGTTCAGCGCGCCCATAATATCGAGGCTACCAATCAGCGAGTTGCCTTGGTCATCGCTCAGCGATGGCATGGCAAACACGCCGGAGAAGTGCACGTTTGGATCGAAAATCAGGCCGACGATAGAGACACCAATGATGGTCAGCAGAATGCCGCCCGGTACCTTCAGTTTCTCCAGACCGATAATCATCGCCAGACCTACCAGCGTCATGATAACCGGGAAGCTATCGAACTGACCCAGCGCAACCGGCAGGCCGTCCAGTGGGTTTTTCACCACCATGCCAACGCCGTTCGCGGCGATCAGCAGCAGGAACAGGCCGATACCAATGCCCGTACCGTGCGCAATGCCCTGCGGCAGATTGCGCAAAATCCAGCTACGAATACCGGAAGCAGAGATGATGGTAAACAGTACACCCATCAGGAATACCGCGCCCAGCGCAACCGGAATGCTGATGTGCTGGCCCAGCACCAGGCTAAAGGCGGTAAAGGCGGTCAGTGAAATCGCACAGCCGATAGCCAGCGGCAGGTTTGCCCACAGGCCCATCACGATAGAACCGACACCGGCCACCAGACAGGTTGCCACGAAGACCGCAGCCGGTGGGAAACCGGCTTTACCCAGCATGCCCGGCACCACGATCACCGAGTAAACCATCGCCAGGAAGGTAGTAAGACCGGCGACAATCTCCTGACGAACGGAGCTACCACGTGCAGAAATTTTAAACCAGGCGTCTAACGAACCGCCGGTACGCGCTGAAGGCGTAGACATAGAAAACATCCCCTGAGAGTTTTTATCATTCGTTCGTCTGCGTGGTGGAACATCCACTGCCAGCTAAGCGTCATCTCCATGTGCTACTTGCGGCAATAGGGGAGCCACAAAAAAGCAAACGATTAACTCCGCGCAGACAAAACGATATTCGGAATTCCTTATCCTCGGCGTGTGCGAGATAAGGTTGACCCGCTCATTTCCGGCGTAAGATGCGTCCGAAATTTGAAGGCAAACGATTATCTGGCTTTTATGCCCCTTTTTTCAACAGAAGTTTGCCCTGGTTTATGAAAATTAACGAATGCCGATGGAGAATTGGTCAACCCATGCGCAAACGTTATCGTTCATGCGCAATCCAGCAACATTTCTATGGCAAAAATGTCGCAATTATCAGAGGAAGAATGAATAAGGATTACTCATCTTCCAGCAAACGAGCACCGGTCCCCTCTTCCCCCAGTTTATCGCCAGGGTTACGCAGCGGACAGTCGCGCAACGACATGCAGCCGCAGCCGATGCAGCCGTTCAGTTGGTCGCGTAAGGCTTCCATCGCGTGGATGCGTTTATCCAGTTCTTCGCGCCATTGCGTGGTGAAATGCTTCCAGTCTTTCGGCCCCAGCGTGTGGTTTTCCGGCAGAACGCTCAGCGATTCACCGATAGTGCCGAGCGGGATCCCTAACCGCTGGGCAATTTTGATAATCGCCACGTAACGCAAAACATCACGCTTATAGCGTCGCTGATTACCACTATTTCTCGTGCTACGAATTAGCCCTTTGCTTTCATAAAAATGCAGCGCTGAGACCGCAACGCCAGTTCGTTTCGCTACTTCACCCGGTGAAAGCAGCGTTTTTATTCTCGTCGATTTTTTTTCCATAATCCGCTTTACCTCAAGTTAACTTGAGGAATTATACTCGCCGACAGAACAGAAATCGACGCGAAAATAGACAACGGGGAGAGCCTTATGTCCCATCGGGAAATTATTCAGACGCTAATTGAATGGATAGATGAACATATCGATCAACCGCTTAATATCGATATCGTGGCCCGCAAGTCCGGCTACTCTAAGTGGTATCTGCAAAGAATGTTCCGCACCGTGATGCATCAGACGCTAGGCGACTATATCCGCCAGCGACGCCTGCTGCTTGCCGCAGAAGCGTTGCGCACCACCCAGCGGCCCATCTTTGATATCGCCATGGATCTCGGCTACGTCTCGCAGCAGACCTTCTCGCGCGTATTCCGCCGCGAGTTCGATCGCACGCCGACGGACTACCGTCACCATATCTCCGCCTAATACGCATTCAGGCTGCCACACCGGCTGTAGCGGCCTTATCCATGCTTTGATCAGGGTTATTGGATTGACAAAAATCCTGCGTTTACCTCTGGTGAATAAAACAGCAAACGTGATATAGTTCACATTATGATATGAAACAGAAACGCTGTTTCACTCAATTTGTGAATGCCTTCAGATAGCCAGAGCGCCCAGTGCCTCATACACAAGTGCTGTCCGGGCAGCTTGTCGTTTATCTCTGAGGAAAAGGTCCCATGCTTTCACTTACCGCAGGCGTTACGCTGTTACGTTGGCCATTAACCAGCGCGGTGCTGATGTTCGTTGCTAGTACCCTGAAAATCAAACTTCGTAAAGCCGATTACATCGGTCTGGGCGCTATTTGCAGCATGCTGGGTCTTGCGGCCGCCTGCTGGTTCGCAACCAGTTTGCTCGGTATTACCCTGGTAGAAATCTCCACTATCTTTAACAATATCAAAGATGTGATGGTTGAAGTGATGAGCCAGACGCCGCCAGAATGGCCGGTTGCGCTCTACTAAATATAAAAAACCCCGCCGCGGCGGGTTTTTTTATTATCAGGGTGCGGCTATTCCCCGCCTAAGGCCAACGCAATACGCCGGGCCGCTTTTTTGAGTTTGTCCTGCCACTCCCCCACGTTGCTTTGCGCAAAATGTTGAGTCGATGACACCAGCGCCAGCGCGGCGCAGTGTTCTTTCGGCGCAAAACGCACCGGCACCGACAGCGACGATACCCCGACCGCCAGCTCCTCATCGGCGCGGTAGCAGCCCGCTTTGCGAATCTGCTGCATCCGCTTAAGAAACGCCTCTTCCGTTTCACCCAGACCTGCGGCCAGAACCTCTTCACGACAACGTTCGAACAACCCACGCTGCTGCTTCGAGGTTTGGTTGGCTATCACCACTTT
Organism: uncultured Kluyvera sp.; assembly: GCF_902485085.1. NCBI lineage: Bacteria > Pseudomonadati > Pseudomonadota > Gammaproteobacteria > Enterobacterales > Enterobacteriaceae > Kluyvera > uncultured Kluyvera sp. The sequence continues at coordinate 31,215 of NZ_CABTJS010000014.1, read as the reverse complement.
TGGCGCGCTGCCGGAAAACATCGGGCGCGGGCGACCGCGGCCATAAATCAGCGCAATCTCCTGATTCGAACATTCGTGGTGCAGGTCGAGAAACACATCGCCATCAAGTCTGGAGAGTGTGCAGTGGCAGCCTGTCAGCGTCACCAGTTCACGCATCTGCGGGATACTCGCCGCCAGCAGCGGGTCAGTGCTGCGAATAACATAATCCAGCAGCGTGATACGCGGGCCAAGGGCGTAGAAACCGCCGTTAAAACGCTGCAACAGACCAGCCAACATCAGCTCTTTCAGGTAGCGGTAGCCAGTGGGAGTTGAACATCCCAGCGCTTCGACGATGCGGTCGGCTTCCCATACGGGGCGTGCGGCAGTGAACAGATCAAGTACCGACAGCATTCGATTCAGGCTGGTCATGATGTCTCTCCATGGCAAAACGCGCATTGTAGCGGTTGCCATCGACACGAGCCAGATGGCGGCTTCCACCGGCTTGAAAAAGCCCTACCGAAGCCAGGTTTTTTAGCCGTATTTGGTTAAATGAGGATGTCGTGCTGCGCGACCTCAAGAGTGCGAAATATGTGCAGAACGTAGCGGCGGACTCTCGACGAAATGAATTGGAAGCGGGCGGCGACGGGAAAACCGCCGATTATGCCCACCTCCGATAAAAATGACGGATAGCCTCGGTTACAAAATTTGCTTAACCCGCACATCCTGCAAGCGTCGCAGAGTGATAGTGCTGGCACCTTTGTAGGCGTCCTGAATATGCGCGACGATCAGCGCTACTGCTCGCACTTCGTCACGCTGTTCAATGGCCTCCAGCAGCTCAGCATGCTCTTTGTAAGTCTGGGTTATTCGGGTTTCATATTCAAAATCGAGCCGCCGCATAATGCGAATGCGGTTGGTGATATTGGTCAGAATCGCCGTCAATTCCCGATTGCCTGCTGCCTCGGTTAGCGCCAGGTGAAACTGCTCATCCAGCGAAGCGATATCATCACACGCCAGCGCGATTTCCGGCGCAACCTGCCAGATAGCCTTCAGTCTGGTGAGCACCTGCCGGTTCACTTTTGCTGACGTCGAGCTGCACAAACTGCGCACCGAATTGGCTTCAATCAGCGCGCGCGTTTCGTACAGGTCTTCGTAGACATCGAAATCAATGGGGAACACTTCCCAGCCGTTACGCAGGCAGCGTCTGACCAGCCCCTCGTTTTGCAGCAACAGCAGCGCCTCGCGAACCGGCGTGCGGGAACATCCCAGCCGCCGGGCGATCTCCACCTCCGTAAAGCGATCGCCGGGTAGCAGGATAAATTGATAAATCTCCTGCCTCAGTTGCTGAAATACTCGTTCCGAATGCGCAAGAAGCGGCGTGGGTTCCGATGTCGTGACCGTCATAGAGTGCTCCGCAATTAACTGTGCTGGCGAATAAAGCGCGCACGCCAGGGTTTCAGCACCCACAGTGCCAGCCCAGCCGTGATGAAATCAAGAGCAATCGCACAGCCAAAGACGACATGCCACCCTTGAGTGTGCTGATACAGTAACGCGGCCAGCGGCCCACCGAAAATGGAGCCAATCCCCTGCGAGATATACAGCCAGCCGTAGTTCGAAGCGGCATTTTCGCTGCCAAACGTGTCAGTCAACGTAGAAGGGAACAGCGAAAAGATCTCGCCCCAGCCGAAGAATACGACCCCGGAAAGCAGCACAAACAGCATCGGATCGTCTCGACAGGCCAGCCACAGCATCATCGCTACCCCTTCAAGGGCAAAGGCGATAAACATGGTTTTTTCACGGCCATAGCGGTCGGAAATAAAACCAAACAACGGGCGAGTCAAGCCGTTGGTAAAGCGGTCGATGGTCAGTGCCAGCGGCAGCGCGGCCATGCCGAATACCACCGCTTTACTGATGCCAAAATCTTCGGCAAAGATAGCCATTTGCGAGGTCACCATAAGCCCGGAGGTCGACATCATCGCCATCATGGCAAACATCAGCCAGAACAGAGGCTGGCGCAGCATTTCACGAGAGGTAAACTGACGCGTCCCCTGCACGATTTTCCGGCTAACCGGCAGCGCAGTCGAGTTGGGTGGCAGGCTCAGCCCTTGGCTGGCCAATAGCCCTACGATAGCGAAGACGATACCAAACACGGTCATGGTCTGCTCCAACCCATAACTGCCCAGCGAAATCGAGATCGGGAAGGTAGTCAAAATCGCCCCCATACCGTAGCCCGCCGCCACAGCCCCTGCGGCAAAGCCTCGGTTTTGCGGGAACCACTTAACCATCAGCCCAACGACGCCAATGTACACAATCCCGGTGCCCAATCCGCCGATACAGCCATAGACCAGGTATAGCGCCATCAGACCATTGATGTGCGCGGAGAGCACCCAGCTTAGCCCGGCCATCACCGTGCCGATTGAAATCAACAGCCGGGGGCCAAATCGTTCAACCAGCCGCCCCTGAAAAGGAGAAAAGAAGGTCTGCAGAATAATCAGCAGCGAAAAGGTTACCTGCAGCTCCGGTAGGCCGACACCCAACTTCTCGGTCAGCGGTTTGGTCAGCAGCGTCCATACATACTGCGGGCTGGAGATTGAGGCCATACAGATAAGCCCCAACACCAGCTGCGCCCATTTGCCAAATTTTGGTGCTACCAAAGGTTCTCTGAGAACGGTCATTTTACGCTCCAATAGACGAAAAAATGTCGTCAGAACGCGGGCGCGCCCAGCGCGCCTCATCATTCCGCGAATGTTTCATTTGGAAAATGCTGGGTTACCAGCGGGCAACGCCACCATCGCTACGAGGGTCGCTGCCGCCTTCCAGCATGCCGTTGCAGTGCCGGAGAATAGCCCCGGCATGCCCCATGAGGTCGTCATAAGGGGGATAAATATCGACGTCATGGCCGTACTGTTTGAGGGTGTCGGTAGTCGCCGCTCTGAGGCGGCTTTCAATCTTAAGCGTGTCGCTGCTTTCTCCCCAGGTGCGCCCTAATAGCCAGCGCGGAGCGGCCACGGCCGCCTGCGGGGTCATTTTCTGGTGGAGGATGCGGTCAAAGACCGCCGCCAGCGTCTGTGGCTGGCCGTCTCCGCCCATGCTGCCGTACACCAGCACATCGCCGTTGGCCAGATGCGCCAGCCCGGGGTTGAGAGTATGGAACGGTAGGCGGCCCGGCTGTAATGGGTTGGTGGCATTTGGGTCAAGCGAAAAGCTGCTGCCACGGTTTTGCCAGATGATGCCGCTGTCGGCGAGGATCACCGCACTACCAAACTCATGATAAATGCTCTGGATAAAGCTGACGGCGGTGCCAGAACCGTCGATAACGCCCATCCAGATAGTGTCCGCAGGCCCGCGCCCTTTGCCCCAGGCCTGTGCCCGGTCGGGCACAATCTGCGCGCTGAGCTGAGCGATACTCTCTGCCGTCAGCAGCGACTGCGGGTCAAGGGTCATATGGGCCGGGTCGGTGATATGGCGATCGCGCAAGGTGAACGCCAGCTTAGTCGCTTCAACACAAAGGTGGACAAAATCGGCTTCGTCAGCAATAGCGCCCTTTTTACGCTGCTGTTCGATAATGCCGGTCATCAGCAGCGAGACCAGGCCCTGAGACGGTGGCGGCAGGTTATATACCGTCCCACTCTCCGTTTCCAGCGCCAGCGGCTTCACCCGTGCCGCGCGATAAACATCAAAGTCGCTAAAGCGCAGCAGGCTTCCGGCCGCCTCAAGTTCGCTAGCGATCAGTCTGGCCGTTTCACCGTGGTAAAAATCACTCAGCCCGTGAGTTGCCAACCGCTCCAGAGTGTTGGCAAGCGCAGGTTGAAGCAGCAGATCGTCGGGATCGAGCGCCTGACCTGTTGGCGCAAACAGGCCGCGAAAGCCAGGGTACTGGCCGAGCTGCGGCAAGCGTGCGGTGATTTGTTGATGCAGCCCTGCGCTCACCGGTACGCCATGACGCGCATAGTGGATGGCATCGTTCAGCAGACGCGTTAACGGCAGCGGCGCGTTGGCCATCTGCTCTCCTGCCCACTCCAGCGCACGTTCCCAACCGCCCACCGTGCCGGCGACAGTATTGGCTGCCAGCGGGCCGCGCACCGGAACCTGCTCATAGCCAGCCTGGCGATAAAAATCGATATTTGCTTTCTCCGCTGCAAAGCCACAGGCCTGAATCGCCACCGGCGCTTCACCCGGTTTTGAGATTAACCAGAATCCATCGCCGCCGATGCCATTCATATGCGGGTAAACCACCGCGATGGTCGCCGCCGCCGCCACCATCGCCTCAACCGCATTACCGCCATCGCGCAAAACGGCCACTGCACTTTCTGCGGCCAGCGAGTGCGGCGCAACGGCCATGCCCTGCATACATTTAGCTGATTGGATTTGAGTCATCGTCTGCACCTTGCCTACATGAGTGTATACACAGATGTAGGCACAAAGCGTGCCAATTGTTATTTTTGTTAATTATCTTGTGGTTATATGAATAAAACAGAAAAGGCGGAGGTTAACGCGGAGCAATGTTCGCACCGAAGCGGTGCCGATGTGGTCTGATGGTGCGCACTAAAAAAGCAAAAACCCTGCCGAAGCAGGGTTTTGTCGTCTTGATAAATGCCGCCGGGACGGCGATGAATCAGAACGGGATATCGTCATCGAAGTCCATCGGCGGTTCGTTAGACGGTGCCGGAGCGGACTGCTGCTGCGGGCGAGACTGCGCGCCGCCGCTGAACTGATTGCCGCCCTGTGGCTGCTGAGGCTGACCCCAACCGCCCTGCTGCTGCTGGCCGCCACCTGCCGGTGCGCCGCCGCCCTGACGGCCACCCAGCATCTGCATGGTGCCACCAACGTTAACCACGACTTCGGTGGTGTATTTTTCAGCGCCGGACTGATCGGTCCATTTGCGGGTACGCAGCTGGCCTTCGATATAAACCTGAGAGCCTTTACGCAGGTATTCGCCTGCTACTTCCGCCAGCTTGCCGAACAGCACAACGCGGTGCCATTCAGTCTGCTCTTTCATTTCACCAGTCGCTTTGTCACGCCAGGATTCGGAAGTAGCCAGCGTAATGTTGGCAACTGCGCCACCATTCGGCATGTAGCGTACTTCCGGGTCCTGGCCCAGGTTACCGACGAGAATCACCTTGTTTACGCCTCTGCTGGCCATGTTTGTCTCTCCTGAAAAATGAATCTTGATTAAGTGTAAACGCGCCAGTGTATCATTTCCAGACGGTATTTTGGTAGCTGCGAGACAGATTCCACTAAACATCTTATCCCGCTGCAATTTTCAACAGCATCCGGAATCGGCATTCCAATACTGTATATTCATTCAGGTTAAGTTGTGTCATAATTAGCCGTTTCTGCCGTTTGTCCTTCTAACAAACCAGGCAATCCGTGTATCTCCTCTACCGGGAAAGGTGAATGGATAAGATCGAAGTTCGGGGCGCCCGCACCCATAATCTCAAAAACATCAACCTCGTCATCCCTCGCGACAAACTGATTGTCGTGACCGGGCTGTCCGGGTCTGGCAAATCCTCACTGGCTTTTGACACCCTCTACGCCGAGGGGCAGCGTCGCTATGTAGAATCGCTTTCTGCCTATGCGCGCCAGTTCCTGTCGCTGATGGAAAAGCCGGATGTCGATCATATTGAAGGGCTGTCGCCTGCGATCTCTATCGAGCAGAAGTCGACGTCACACAACCCGCGTTCGACGGTCGGTACCATTACCGAAATTCACGACTACCTGCGCCTGCTATATGCCCGCGTAGGCGAGCCGCGCTGCCCGGATCACGACGTGCCGCTGGCGGCGCAAACCGTCAGCCAGATGGTCGATAACGTGCTGTCACAGCCGGAAGGCAAGCGCCTGATGCTGCTGGCCCCGATCATTAAAGAACGTAAGGGCGAGCACACCAAAACGCTGGAGAACCTGGCAAGTCAGGGCTATATCCGCGCGCGCATCGACGGCGAAGTCTGCGATCTGTCCGATCCACCAAAGCTGGAACTGCAGAAGAAACACACCATCGAAGTGGTGATTGACCGCTTTAAAGTACGCGATGACCTGACGCAGCGTCTGGCGGAATCGTTTGAAACCGCACTGGAGCTCTCCGGCGGCACGGCGGTGGTCGCCGATATGGACGACCCGAAAGCAGAAGAGCTGCTGTTCTCCGCCAACTTCGCCTGCCCGATTTGCGGCTACAGCATGCGCGAGCTTGAGCCACGCCTGTTCTCGTTCAACAACCCAGCGGGCGCATGCCCAACCTGTGACGGCCTGGGCGTGCAGCAGTATTTCGATCCTGACCGAGTTATCCAGAACCCTGAGCTGTCGCTGGCCGGTGGCGCGATTCGCGGCTGGGATCGTCGTAACTTCTATTACTTCCAGATGCTGAAGTCGCTGGCAGAACACTACGAATTCGACGTTGAAGCCCCGTGGGAAAGCCTTGATGCCGCCGCGCAGAAAGCCATTCTTTACGGCTCCGGCAAAGAGTCGATTGAATTCAAATACATCAACGACCGTGGCGATACGTCCGTGCGTCGCCATCCGTTTGAAGGCGTGCTGCACAACATGGAGCGCCGCTATAAAGAGACGGAATCCAGCGCGGTGCGCGAGGAGCTGGCGAAGTTCATCAGCAACCGTCCGTGCGCCAGCTGCGACGGTACCCGTCTGCGTCGCGAAGCACGCCACGTCTACGTTGAAAATACGCCGCTGCCGACCATCTCCGACATGAGCATCGGTCACGCGATGGACTTCTTCAACAACCTGAAACTCTCCGGCCAGCGCGCGCAGATTGCGGAAAAAGTACTGAAAGAGATCGGTGACCGTCTGAAGTTCCTGGTCAACGTCGGCCTGAACTACCTGACCCTCTCCCGCTCCGCAGAGACCCTCTCCGGCGGCGAGGCGCAGCGTATCCGTCTGGCAAGCCAGATTGGCGCGGGGTTGGTTGGCGTGATGTACGTGCTGGATGAGCCGTCTATCGGCCTGCACCAGCGCGACAACGAACGCCTGCTCGGCACGCTAATTCACCTGCGTAACCTCGGTAACACGGTAATTGTGGTCGAGCACGACGAAGACGCTATTCGCGCCGCCGACCACGTTATCGACATTGGCCCTGGCGCGGGTGTCCACGGTGGCCAGGTAGTCGCTGAAGGGACGCTTGACGACATTATGGCGGTGCCAGAGTCGTTAACCGGGCAGTTCATGAGCGGGAAACGCAAAATTGAAGTGCCGAAAAACCGCGTTCCGGCGAACCCGGAAAAAGTGCTTAAGCTAACGGGTGCTTCGGGTAACAACCTGAAAGACGTGACCCTGACGCTGCCGGTCGGCCTGTTTACCTGCATCACCGGCGTGTCCGGCTCCGGTAAATCAACGCTGATTAACGATACCCTGTTCCCGATTGCGCAGACGCAATTAAACGGCGCAACTATCGCTGAACCGGCGCCGTACCGCGACGTTCAAGGGCTGGAGCATTTCGATAAAGTTATCGATATTGACCAGAGCCCGATTGGCCGTACTCCGCGTTCCAACCCGGCCACCTACACCGGCGTCTTTACGCCAGTGCGTGAGCTGTTTGCCGGCGTGCCAGAATCACGTTCACGCGGCTATACGCCGGGCCGCTTCAGCTTTAACGTCCGCGGCGGGCGCTGCGAGGCCTGTCAGGGCGATGGCGTTATCAAAGTCGAAATGCACTTCCTGCCGGATATCTACGTGCCGTGCGACCAGTGCAAAGGCAAACGCTATAATCGCGAAACGCTGGAGATTAAGTACAAGGGCAAGACCATCCACGAAGTGCTGGATATGACCATTGAAGAGGCACGTGAGTTCTTCGATGCCGTTCCGGCGCTGGCGCGTAAGCTGCAAACGCTGATGGACGTTGGCCTGACCTACATTCGTCTTGGCCAGTCGGCAACCACGCTTTCCGGCGGCGAAGCCCAACGCGTGAAGCTGGCGCGCGAGCTGTCCAAACGCGGCACCGGTCAGACGCTCTATATTCTGGACGAACCGACCACCGGCCTGCACTTTGCCGATATCCAGCAGCTGCTGGAAGTGCTGCATCAGCTCAGAGATCAGGGCAACACGATTGTGGTTATCGAGCACAACCTGGACGTGATTAAGACCGCGGACTGGATTGTCGATCTCGGTCCGGAAGGCGGTAGCGGCGGCGGTGAAATTCTCGTCTCCGGGACACCAGAAACGGTGGCTAACTGCGAAGCCTCGCACACGGCCCGTTTCCTTAAGCCTCTGCTGGGTTAATCACGAGTACATCTGCTGTCGGAGCGTTTCCGGCAGCAGATCCACTGCCAGCTGATACGACGCATCTACCAGATAGTAAATTTGCGAGCTTGGCAGCGACCCATCCAGGTAGACGGTGCTCCAGTGCGCTTTGTTGAGGTGTCGGCTTGGGCGAACGTCTTTATGCTGCTGACGCAGCAGCTCTGCCAGTTCGGGGCTGGTTTTCAGCGACACCGCCGGGCGGTCTTCGACATCCTTCACCATCGCAAACAGCACGTCGGCCACTTTAATCTGTGTTGCCTTCCAATCGCTGTGCACGCTCTGTTCCGCGCCACGCTTCGCCATGCAGTACAGCAGAAGATCCGAACTGGTCATCATTTTATACTCCTCAGTCTCGCAAACCATGTTGTGCAAAAAAGCATCATTTCAGTGTGCAACAAGACGCCGAAAGGATAAACCTTTCAGCGCCTGATTTTGACTAAAAAAGCATCATTTATTGATAGGGCGTTAGTACTCGGAGTTAACGATCACTTCTTCGTTAAACGCACCTGCCTGCGGCAGCGGGCGATAGGTCGAGTTAGAGGCGCGCAGGACGCGGATACCGCGGGCTCCTACTTCACGCGCGGCGGTGATGTCGTTATCGGAATCACCATAGAACACCCTGATGTTCTTCTCTTTCAGCCACTGGGTCTTCGTGTTCTGACCCGGCTCATCACCGGCAAAAATCACCGGATTCATGTTCGCCCCGGGGATCAGGAAATCATCCTGCAGCGTTTTAGAGACGGTTTCGGTTTTGGTCTGGCTACGACCGGTCACGAAGTAGATGCTGTCGCCGCGCTTCACGTGCATTGCAATCAGCGAACGGGCCACTTCTTTCGGGATACTGAACGCGTCCCAGCCGTTATTCATTTTTTCCCAGAACTCGGGGTTCTTCAGGTAGTCCTGGCTATCCGGCGAGTAGGTTCTTTGCCCGCGCCAGAAGCCTGGGCTTGAGAACAGGACGGTATCGTCGATATCAAAACCGACCGCCATTGGCGGATGGCCCATCAGGCTGTTTTCAATTTGCGCCACGGAAACCCAGTGGATAGGAGCCTGTTCGGCCAGCTTCGCAACGTCGGTACCTGGATAGAGTGGAGAAGGTGACGAGGCGTGAGCCGTCACCGAAGCATTCAGTGCAAATAACAAGCAGACGGCACTGAGAGCTTGCGTGATCTTGCGCATGTTTTCCCTTAATTCGTCGAGTCGTTATTGTAATAAAGTGAGTGTTGCTTCAAATAAAAGCACTGCGACCTTACCGTCTGAGGGATACGATTGAAAGGTTTATCTCAGAATAATCCTGAAAAAAGTAAGGGGATCACAGTTTGATGCTTTGAAAGCACGCTGGCTCAGCATATACCTCCGAGTCAGCGTGAGCACTTACTTACATGACTGCAGCAAAGGCTTTTGCCACACGCTGTACGTTGCGGCTATTGAGGCCCGCTGCGCACATACGACCGCTGGCAATCAGGTAGACGCCAAATTCATCGCGCAGACGATCGACCTGCTCGGCGCTCAGGCCGGTATAGCTGAACATTCCTCGCTGTTTGAGCAGGTAGTCGAAGTTACCGTTCGGCATCTCTTCTTTCAGCACGTTTACCAGCGCCTGGCGCATGTCCAGAATCCGAGTGCGCATTCCTTCAACTTCTGCCAGCCACATGGCTTTCAGCTCAGCATCACCGAGAACGGCAGCCACAATCTGCGCGCCGAAGTTTGGCGGGCTGGAGTAGTTGCGACGGACGGTCGCTTTCAGCTGACCCAGCACGCGCAGCGCGGTCTCGTTATCTTCACAGATAATCGACAGGCCGCCGACGCGTTCGCCGTACAGGGAGAAGATTTTGGAGAATGAGTTGCTGACCAGCGCTGGCAGGCCAGCATCGGCGATGGCGCGAATGGCATATGCGTCTTCTTCCATGCCTGCGCCAAAGCCCTGGTAGGCGATATCGAGGAACGGAATAAGATCGCGTGCTTTCAGTACTTCAACCACGCCATCCCACTGTTCATTTGTGAGATCGGCACCAGTTGGGTTATGACAGCACGGATGCAGCAGCACGATGCTGCGCGCTGGCAGCGTGTTCAGCGTTTCCAGCAGCGCGTCGTAACGCACGCCGTTGGTTTCACTATCAAACCAAGGATAGGTGCCAACCTTGAAACCAGCGCCTTCAAAAATCGCGATATGGTTTTCCCAGGTAGGGTCGCTAACCCATACGCCAGAATCCGGGAAGTAGCGCTTGAGGAAGTCTGCGCCCACTTTCAGCGCGCCGGAGCCACCCAGTGTCTGGATAGTCGCCACGCGCTGTTGCTGGAGAACCGGGTGATCGGCGCCAAACAGCAGCGGTGCTACTGTGTGACGATAACTGTTCAGCCCTTCCATCGGCAGGTACAGCGATGCGCCGTGCGGCTGCGCGTTGAGTCGCGCTTCGGCCTCCGCCACCGATTTCAGCTGCGGAACAATGCCGTTTTCGTCATAAAACAGGCCGATGCTGAGGTTAACTTTGTCGCTGCGCGGATCTTCTTTAAAGCGTTCCATTAAGGAAAGAATCGGGTCGCCCGCATAGGCGTCAACTTTTTGAAACACGCGATGGTTCTCCAGGTTTACAGAAGGCAGGAAATAACACAATAAACTGGATGGGGAGGAAGGTCGAGCGGTTGATGAAAAGATTGCCGGATGGCGGCGTAAACGCCTTATCCGGCCTACGGTCAATGCGCGATGTAGGCCGGATAAGCGCAAGCGCCATCCGGCACGCGATAGGCTTAGTCGATATACTTCATCGCCACCCGCGACGTCAGGCGCGTAATAAGTTCGTAAGCACTCACTTTTGTGATTTCAGCAATGCGTTCAACCGGCAGGCCATCGCCCCACATGATCACTTCATCACCGGTTTTATCCTGGGCATTCGGACCCAGATCGACGCAGACCATGTCCATCGCCACGCGGCCCACAATTGGCACTTCGCGGCCGTTAACCAGCACTGGCGTGCCGGACGGTGCCGCGCGCGGGTAGCCGTCGCCGTAGCCCATCGCGACCACGCCGAGGCGGGTATCGCGTTCGCTGACCCAGGTGCCGCCGTAGCCAACCGGCTCACCGGCTTTGTGCTCGCGTACGGCAATCAGGCTGGAGGTCAATGACATCACCGGCTGCAGGCCGAAGTCTGGGCCCCACGGTTTCTGTTCCAGCGGGGATACGCCGTAGAGAATGATACCAGGGCGCGCCCAGTCGAAGTGCGATTGTGGCCACAGCAGAATGCCGCCGGATGCCGCGATAGAACGTAGACCCGGTTTGCCGTCGGTGAAGGCGGTGAAAATCGCGAGCTGTTTTTCAGTCGCGCCGCATTCCGGTTCGTCGGCACGGGCAAAGTGGCTGACCACGTTAACCGGCTGGCGCACGTTTTTGCACTGGCTCAGACGCTGATAGAACGCATCGGCATCTTCCGGGAGTACGCCCAGACGGTGCATACCGGTGTCGAGCTTCATCCACACGGTGACCGGCTCGCTGATGTCAGCGGTTTCCAGCGCTTCAAGCTGTTCGATGTTATGCACGGCGGTATGCAGATGCTGGGCAGCAATCGTCGGTAGATCGGTCGCGTTGAAGAAGCCTTCCAGCAGCAGAATTGGCTGAGTGATCCCGCCCTCGCGCAGGCGCAGCGCCTCTTCAAGACGGGCAACGCCAAAAGCATCGGCGTCGGGGAGCGTTCGCGCGGTCTCGAGGAGACCGTGTCCGTAAGCGTTCGCTTTCACCACCGCAACCAGCTTGCTGGCAGGTGCCAGTTCACGCAGACGTTGCAGGTTGTGTCGCAGAGCGCGGCGGTTAATGACTACAGTTGCCGCTTGCATTTGTGTTCCTTGATATGAATTTGCTGATTCAGCGTTGTTATTCGTCGTCGTACTGCGGACCGGCGTAGTTATCGAAGCGCGACCATTGACCGTTAAACGTCAGGCGCACCGTGCCGATTGGGCCGTTACGCTGTTTACCGATAATAATCTCGGCGATGCCTTTTAAGTCACTGTTTTCGTGATAAACCTCATCACGATAGATGAACATGATTAAGTCGGCATCCTGCTCGATCGAGCCAGATTCACGCAGGTCGGAGTTGACCGGGCGTTTGTCCGCACGCTGTTCCAGGGAGCGGTTAAGCTGCGACAGCGCCACCACCGGCACGTGCAGCTCTTTGGCTAACGCTTTGAGCGAGCGGGAAATTTCGGCGATCTCCAGCGTACGGTTGTCGGAAAGCGACGGCACGCGCATCAGCTGGAGGTAGTCGATCATGATAAGGCCGATGCCGCCGTGTTCACGGGCGATACGGCGCGCGCGGGAGCGCACTTCCGTCGGCGTCAGACCGGAGGAGTCATCGATATAGATGTTTCGTTTTTCCAGCAGAATGCCCATGGTGCCGGAGATACGCGCCCAGTCCTCGTCATCGAGCTGGCCGGTACGAATACGGGTCTGGTCAACACGTGACAGCGACGCCAGAGAACGCATCATAATCTGTTCGGATGGCATCTCGAGACTGAAGATCAGCACCGGTTTATCCTGCAACATCGCCGCGTTTTCGACGAGGTTCATCGCAAAGGTGGTTTTACCCATCGACGGACGCGCCGCCACGATGATCAGGTCCGACGGCTGGAGACCGGCGGTTTTCTTGTTGAGGTCATCATAACCGGTGTTCACCCCGGTGACGCCGTCATGCGGCTGCTGGAAAAGCTGTTCGATGCGCGCGACGGTAGCGTCGAGCACTTCGGTAATATTTTTCGGGCCTTCGTCTTTGTTAGCGCGGCTTTCAGCGATTTTAAAGACGCGGGACTCGGCGAGATCCAGCAGGTCTTCACTGGTGCGCCCCTGCGGGTCGAAACCGGCTTCGGCAATCTCGTTAGCCACCGCAATCATTTCACGAACAACGGCACGTTCACGGACGATATCGGCATAAGCGCTAATGTTCGCCGCACTTGGCGTATTTTTGGAGAGTTCTGCCAGATAAGCAAACCCGCCGACGCTGTCCAGTTGCCCCTGTCGCTCCAGCGATTCCGCGAGCGTAATCAGGTCAATCGGGCTTCCGCCTTCCTGCAAACGGCCCATCTCTGTAAAGATGTGACGGTGCGGACGGGTATAAAAATCTTCCGCCACCACGCGCTCGGCAACGTCGTCCCAGCGCTCGTTGTCCAGCATTAGCCCGCCCAACACCGATTGTTCCGCTTCAATCGAGTGCGGCGGTACTTTCAGCCCGTCTACCTGAAAATCGCGGACGCGAGGTTCGGTTTGCGGTTTGTTGAAGGGTTTATTTGCTGCCATAGTGAATGGTATTACCGAGATAAAGAGTGGGTCGAAAGATTACCACATAATCGTTCTGGAGGAAGCATGGCAACCCGTATTGAATTTAGCAAACATGGCGGCCCGGAAGTGCTTAACGCGGTCGAGTTCACTCCATCAGCCCCTGGCGAAAACGAAGTGCAGGTGGAAAACAAAGCTATCGGTATCAACTATATCGACACCTATATTCGCAGCGGGCTGTATCCGCCACCGTCAATGCCCAGTGGTTTAGGCACAGAAGCGGCTGGCGTGGTGAGCCAGGTGGGCAGCAACGTGAAGCACATCAAGGCGGGCGATCGCGTAGTCTACGCGCAGTCCGGGCTCGGTGCGTATAGTTCGGTGCATAACGTCCCGGCGGATAAGGTCGCCCTGCTTCCGGCGGCTATCTCCTACGAGCAGGCCGCCGCCTCTTTCCTCAAAGGCTTAACCGTCTTCTATCTGCTGCGCAAAACCTACGAAATCAAACCCGGCGAACTGTTCCTGTTCCATGCCGCCGCAGGGGGCGTAGGACTGATTGCCTGCCAGTGGGCAAAGGCGCTGGGGGCGAAGCTTATCGGTACCGTCGGCAGCGCGGAGAAAGCACAGCGTGCACTTCAGGCCGGTGCCTGGCAGGTGATTAACTATCGCGATGAGAATATTGCCGAGCGCGTCAAAGAACTAACCGGCGGGAAAAAGCTGTCGGTGGTGTACGACTCGGTGGGGAAAGACACCTGGGAAGCGTCGCTGGACTGCTTAAAGCGCCGTGGGCTGATGGTCAGCTTCGGTAACTCTTCCGGCCCGGTCACCGGGGTTAACCTTGGCATTCTCAATCAAAAAGGCTCACTGTTCGCCACCCGCCCTTCCCTTAACGGCTACATCACCAACTATGATGAGCTGAAAGAAGCTAGCCACGAACTGTTCTCGCTGATTGCGAGCGGGATTATCAAAGTGGACGTGGCGGAGAGCCAGAAGTATCCGTTGAAGGACGCGCGGCGCGCGCATGAGATTCTGGAGAGTCGGGCTACGCAGGGGTCAAGCCTGCTGATTCCGTAACGTTCCTGCCGCACAAAAGACTAGGGCTTCCCGTAGGAAGCCCTTTCTTTTTTTAGTTCGGCTGTATGTAGGGTACAGCTCGATGAATTCTTTAACGGCGGCAATAGTGACAGATTTATTACGCGAATCCTATGAGGTTTTATGCAAAATGATTGAGGTTGTGACGAGGACCTCAATACCTCCGATAATTGCCGCGATATGGCCGTTCTTTCGGTGAATTAATCGCCCGGATAATCCACACCGCCGCGACCGCCAGGATAAGCCATGGCAGTAACTTAATCATAATAGCAAACAGCCCGCCAACGAACATTAATACGGTGGCCACCACCAGCGCGGCAATAATGCCGAGCAGCGAAATCCCGGTGACCAGCAGCATCACAAAAAATCCAATCACAAATAACAGTTCCAGCATGGTGGTTCTCCCAGAAATCATACGTAGCTGTCTGAACTATTACAAAAAACGTGCCAAAAATAACTTATTGATTATCAATAAAAAAGCCCCGCAACATTGTGCAGAGCTTGGTGAATTTGACCAGGATTTAGCGAAAAAATTAACGCTTATCCGCGACCAGCTTTAACGCGTGTTCCAGTACGTTGATATCGGCACCCGCTTTGTGAGCGTTCTCGCTCAGGTAGCGACGCCACTGGCGCGCGCCAGGGATGCCCTGGAACAGACCCAGCATATGACGGGTGACGTGGCCCAGATAGGTGCCGTTGCTCAGCTCGCGCTCAATGTACGGATACATGGCACGCACTACGGCGACAGGGTCGGCATCAACATCGGCGGCACCGAAGATTTCGCGGTCGACCGAGGCCAGAATGCCAGGGTTCTGATAGGCTTCGCGGCCCACCATCACACCGTCCATATGTTCCAGATGCGCTTTGGCCTCTTCCAGCGACTTAATGCCGCCGTTGATGGACATGGTCAGGTGCGGGAAATCGCGTTTAAGCTGGTAGACGCGCGGGTAATCCAGCGGCGGAATTTCGCGGTTCTCTTTCGGGCTTAAGCCGGAGAGCCAGGCTTTGCGGGCATGAATAATAAACATCTCGCACTCGCCGCGACCGGAAACTGTGTCGATAAAATCGCAGAGAAATTCGTAGCTGTCCTGGTCGTCGATACCGATACGGGTTTTCACCGTCACTGGAATCGACACCACGTCGCGCATCGCCTTCACACAATCCGCCACCAGCTGCGCGTTGCCCATCAGGCAGGCACCAAACATGCCGTTCTGCACTCGATCAGACGGGCAGCCGACGTTGAGGTTAATTTCATCGTAACCGCGTTCTTGCGCCAACTTCGCGCAGTGCGCCAGCGCCGCCGGGTCGCTGCCACCCAGCTGTAATGCGACCGGATGCTCTTCTTCGCTATAGGCCAGATAGTCGCCCTTGCCATGAATAATCGCCCCGGTGGTCACCATTTCGGTATACAGCAGCGTGTGCTGCGACAGAAGACGCAGGAAGTAGCGGCAGTGTCTGTCGGTCCAGTCGAGCATGGGCGCGATGGAGAAACGGTGAGCGGGGAAATTGAGTTGTGATTCTGAAGACATGGCGAAGTTTTGAGCATCTGGTGAATTGGGGGCGCTACTATAGCACAGGCCGCAATTGGATACGATTCGCCTTGATGTGATATCATAAAATGATAGCATTAATGCACTTTGGCGGATGCAATACACAACGGAATGGAAGCATAAATGAAGTCATTAAACGCCAGGCACCAGAAAACACTGCATCTGATATTTTCGTTACCCACTCCTGCCACCCTGGAATGGCGAAAAATTGAGTCTCTGCTTGTAGCGTTAGGTGCAAAAGTATCGGAAGGAAACGGTTCCCGGGTACGGTTCGAAATCAATCAGATTGTGGCTTCTTTCCACCGACCTCACCCCGATAAAGAGGCAAAGGTTTACCAGGTTCGTGATGCAATGGCATTTCTTATCGCAGTAGGAGTAACTCCATGATGAATACCATGACGTATAAAGGCTATGCCGCAAAGATTGATTACAGCGACGAAGACTTATGCTTTGTCGGGCGAGTTGCAGGCATCAGGGACGTGATTGGCTTTCACGCCGATAACGTTACGGACCTTCGTACAGCCTTCGAAGAAGCCGTTGACGATTATATTGCCTACTGTGCAGAACAAGGGCGTGAACCACTGCGGTCAGCCAGTGGCAAAATCAGCCTGCGCATCTCTCCAGAGGTTCACTCTGCCATCAACGTTGCGGCAGAGGTCTCGGGGAAAAGCGTCAATCAGTGGATTAACGATACGCTTTCCAGAGCGGCTCACGGCTAACAAGAGTTGGGAGATCCCCAGCGGCGCTTCGCTTGGCCGGGCTACAGGATAGTATGGCCCTGTAGCCCGGACGAGGTGCGCAGCACCGGCTCCGGGAAGAGAGCTACGTTAGAACGCAACGCTCAGCTGTGCCCCCGCACCCCAGGTTTGGTTTTCGCCGTACAGCCCCATCAGGTCGACGTGGACCCGGTTGAACGGCGCAAAGCCAACCCCGCCGGTGAAGACGTTGCTGTCGTTGTTTTTCACATCAGCACGATAGCCCGCACGCACCGCCAGCCAGTCGAGCGGACGTACTTCGGCACCTACGCCAACGTACTGCGAGGTGTCTTCGCTTTTAAAACCTTTCGTTTCGGTGAGATCGCCATCGGCACTGAGGGTCAGCATATCGGTATGCCAGGCGACCCCAGCGGTGACCAACGGGCGAATCTGGTAGGTATCGCGCACGCCGTCGACCTCTTTGGTGTCGATGTCGCGAGAGAACAGGTTTTGTCCACTCAGGCCCACCGTCCAGTTATCGCCAAAATCAGCGGCCAGACCGGCATCAACGTTGAAACCGGTATCGTCATTGCGATAGCGGCTACTGTTGATGTCGTCGCTGCTGAAGTTGTAGATGGAGACGGTGTAATTATAGAGCCAGGTTTGCTGAAGCTTTGGCGTAATGCCCAGCGACACCGGCACACCGCCGAAGTCAAACTGGCGCGCGATAGCCACGCCGTAGTCACTGACGATTGCCGCGCGGCCATAGCCCTTCGATTTCAGATCCTGTGGATTCACGCCAAGCGCGCTTATCGGCGCCGCTTCAACGCCGCGCAGCAGGTTGATATCGCCCTGATCGATATACGAGCTGACCCGCGCCCTGGCGCTGGCTTTCGTGACAAACGCCACGTCCAGCACGTCGTTAGGGATACTGATAGCCAGCCCTGCGCCCGCTTTGGCGTTAGCCGTCTTTCCTTTCAGCGAGGAGAGTTGATCCGCCAGATCGCCTGCCGCTGCAGAAACCTGACGAGAAGAAGCGCTGTTTGGATTGACAAGATCGGCAAGGTTAATCGTGCTCAGTACCCGCCGGTAGTTGTTCACATCGTCGCTGATATCATCAATTTTGCTGCGAAGATCGTCCTTATCGGAAATCTGCGCACCAATGGTCGGCACAATAAGCGTGATATCGTCGTCCGGCTTCGCCTTCGCCAGCAGCGCCGGGTTGATGAGTACGCCGCTGCCATAATTCGCAGAAGCCACCCCCGTGCCGCCCATTGCGTCGTTACGCGCCTCCGTCCAGCCATTTGCCGCCCCTGCCTGTCCCGCCACGAAAAAGGAGACAGCGACCCCCATTAGCGAAAATTTGTCTTTTTTATTCACAGTTTGCTCGTCTTATTGTCGGTAATGAAACAACCCTCCATCCGTTATCGCCTGGATGGAGACGAACTGTTGCTGTGAATAGCGAGGAAAAAAGTGGTTTGTTCCCCTAACTGAAATTTTCTACGGTTATCGTTATTTTTAATAAGCACCCTAATCTTTATAGAAGAAGATGCTAATTTCGCCCAGGTTTTCCGTCGTGAGGGCCAAAAAACTGCGGCGGGTGATCGACCCAGCGATCCTCACGCGTCACGGCATACGAGGCGTTCAGCGGGTAATAGATGCGGTTGTGTTTTTTGTTCGCCTCGCCCACCACCAGCAGCCGCACCTCTTCGGAGGTGTTGTTGATAAAGGTATGGCACACGCCGGTTCCGGCGGGAAAACCGACGCTATCTCCCGGCTGGAGCTTCCACAGATAGCCGTTGATCCACGCCTGCGGGTAGCCCTCCAGCACGTAGATAAATTCCTCTTCGTCACTCTCCGCATGCGGATAAGAGGTGCGACGGCCGGGTGGGAGACGCTCGTGGTGAATACCGAGATGCCGCAGCCCTAGCGCGCGGGCCAACGGCGCGCCGATGGCAAAAAGCTCGTTGCTGTCGGGGTAAGTCGAGTCATCCGGTCCTTCAACATCATGCCAATGGCGAATGCAATCGGGTCTTTTCATCATTTTTCATCCTGAGTGTGAAGTACGCCTGCTATAACACACCTATAGCACACCGGTGGAAACTCGGCGTTTCCGGCATAACATGGTAAAGTAGGAGTTTGTTTCACCCGTAACCCGAGGACGCCAATGGATAAGACCACTACGCAAGAACTGTTAGCGCAGGCTGAAAAGCTGTGCGCGCAACGCGGCGTGCGCCTGACTCCGCAACGTCTGGAAGTGTTGCGCCTGATGAGCCTGCAAGAAGGGGCGATTAGCGCCTACGACCTGCTCGACCTGCTGCGCGTCAAAGAGCCACAGGCTAAACCGCCAACCGTCTATCGCGCGCTGGAGTTTTTGCTCGAACAAGGCTTCGTGCATAAGGTGGAATCGGCGAACAGCTACGTGCTTTGTCACCTGTTCGATCAGCCAACTCATACCTCCGCGATGTTTATCTGCGATCGCTGCGGCGTGGTAAAAGAAGAATGCGCGGAAGGGGTGGAAGACATTATGCACGCGCTGGCGGCCAAAATGGGTTTCGCTCTGCGTCATAACGTGATTGAAGCGCACGGCCTGTGCTCGGCCTGCGTAGAAGTAGAAGCGTGCAGCGCACACGAGCACTGCCATCACGACCATACCATTCAGATTAAAAAGAAATCCCGCTAGCGGGCGCTAAGCAGGGGGAGCGTACTTCCTTGTACGCACGGGCAGGAGGACGTTATTACCAGCGGTGGTTGTGACGTTTATCCCAGTTATCCACCTCTTTTTCGGCCTGATCTTTCGCGTAGCCGTAGCGTTCCTGAATTTTACCGACCAGCTGATCGCGTTTGCCTTCGATCACCGTCATATCATCATCGGTCAGTTTGCCCCATTGCTCTTTCACTTTACCTTTAACCTGTTTCCAGTTACCGCCGACTTCATCTTTATTCATCATTGAATCCTCGATCGTCAGTGAGTGAATAGCGAAAACGATGCTTCAGGAAAGACATCTTTTTTGCTAAGCGTGAGGTTAATTGTAGTCAGTCATTCTGGTGCTATTTCATTATTCGGAATCTTTAACCATTTCGTCAGGCAAACCAGCTGTTGTTTTTCCAGTGACGACGCCAGATAACGGCCAGCGACAGCCCGCGCAGCGCAAGGAATACGGCAAGCGCCAGCCACAGCCCATGGTTGCCCAGCAGCGGCAACGCCAGCATGGTGAGCGCAAACCCGGCGGCAGCCACCGCCATGCTGTTACGCATCTCCGCGCCGCGGGTGGCGCCGATAAACATGCCGTCGAGCAGGTAGCACCACACGCCGATAACTGGCAGCACTGCCTGCCACAGCACGTAGCGGTCGGCAAGCTGACGCAGCTCAGGTAGCGAGGTCAGCAGCGCCACAATATGTTCTCCCAGGAGCGCGTAAATCAGCGCAAATGCCAGCGCCACAACCCCCGCCTGACGGCATGCAGCACGCCATACTTCCAGCAGCTTGCTGCCGTCGCGCGCGCCATAGGCTTGCCCGGAATGCGCTTCTACCGCGTAGGCAAAGCCGTCCAGCGCGTAGGCAGTGAAGGTCAGCATCGTCATCAGCACCGCGTTCACCGCCACCACTTCGCTACCCAGCCGCGCGCCGAAGACGGTTATCGCGCCAAAGCAGAGCTGGAGCAGCAGCGAGCGCAGCATGATGTCGCGGTTGAGCGCCAGCAGGCGGCGAAAATCGCCCTGCCAGGCCGTTTTCAGCATCGCCCACGAGATCCCGCGCATCACCAGCACTTTGCGCGCCATTCCCAGCCCGACCAGTAACGTAGCGTATTCCGCAATCGCCGTTGCCAGCGCCGCGCCCTGCACGTTCATATGCAGCCCCATCACCAGCCACAGGTCGAGAACGATATTCAGCACGTTGCCGACGATGAGCAGTACCACCGGAGCCCGCGCATACTGCACGCCCAACAGCCAACCCAGCAACACCAGGTTCGCCAGTGCGGCAGGCGCGCTAAGCCAACGAATAGCGAGGAAGCGCCGGGCCTGTTCCAGCACCTCGCCGCTGCCGCCAACGATAGAGAGCGCCAGATTTATCAACGGTGTTTTAAACAATACGATAAGCAGCCCTGCGCCCAACGCCAGAAGCAGTGGCTGCACCAGCGCGCGAGCCAGCGCCTGCGGATTTTTCGCGCCGAACGCCTGCGCCGTGAGCCCGGTAGTGCTCATTCGCAGGAACAGCAGCAGCATAAACAGGAAGCTGGTTGCCGTAGCACCAATAGCGACGCCGCCCAGATAGACGGGGCTATCGAGGTGGCCAATAACGGCGGTATCGACCAGGCCCAGCAGCGGCACGGTGATGTTGGAGAAGATCATCGGTAGCGCAAGGCGCCACAGCGCCTTATCGGCGTGAGTAAGTAGCGGCATGAGTATCGACCAGAACGAAAAAAGGCTGCGATAGCGGAAGTATCGCAGCCATTAGAATCAGGGGAGAGTTACAGCCATTCGCCGTTGCGGATAACGCCAACGGCCAGCCCTTCGATGGAGAAATTCTGCTGGCGCAGATCGACCACGATAGGTTTAAATTCGCTGTTTTCTGGCAGCAATTCGACGACGTTGCCCTGTTTTTTCAGGCGTTTTACCGTCACTTCTTCATCAATACGCGCCACGACAACCTGGCCGTTACGTACATCCTGGGTTTTATGTACGGCAAGCAGGTCGCCATCCATAATACCGATGTCTTTCATCGACATGCCGCTGACGCGCAGCAGGAAATCCGCGCTTGGCTTAAACAGAGACGGGTCAACCTGATAGTGACCTTCGATGTGCTGCTGCGCCAGCAGCGGTTCACCCGCCGCCACGCGGCCCACCAGCGGCAGGCCCTCTTCTTCTTCCACCAGCAGGCGGATACCGCGAGAAGCGCCTGAGACAATCTCAAGCACGCCTTTACGTGCCAGCGCTTTCAGGTGCTCTTCAGCCGCGTTTGGGGAACGGAACCCCAAGCGTTGAGCAATTTCCGCACGCGTTGGCGGCATGCCCGTCTGGCTGATGTGATCCCGGATGAGATCAAACACCTCTTGCTGCCTGGTCGTTAACACTTTCATTCCGCCCCCTGGGTGTATATACAGTTATGCTGTGAGTATATACAGCTACTGGCTATTTTGGAACCGTAAAACTCACGAAATCAGGCAGTTTTCGCAGGTTTAGTGAAAATGAGCCCACAGTAAGATGACCCAGGTGATTACCGCCACGAAAATGGACAGCAGCACCGCCGCCGAACCCATGTCTTTTGCCCGGCCAGACAGCTCGTGATACTCGGAGCCGATGCGGTCAACCACCGCTTCCAGTGCACTATTGAGAATTTCCACTATCATCACCAAAAGGACCGATCCGATGAGCAGGACACGGGTGATGGCATCGACATCCAGCCAGCAGGCGATAATAATCGCGATAACAGAGGCTACCCCTTCCTGGCGGAATGCCGCTTCATTGATCCACGCCGCGCGGAATCCTTTCCAGGAATAACCCGCAGCTTTGATGATTCGGGTAATCCCAGTGGTATTATTGGCCATCTCAAGAACCTTTTTCGTTTTTACGTCAATGACAATGCGTGATATGAGGCGGTAGAACAGAAATTTCACCGACTTTCTGATATTCTTGCCGCGCATTTGCATGATTAACCAGAGGCTTTACATCGTTTATGTCCGGCTGGCCACGAATTTACTACAAATTACTGAATTTACCATTAAGTGTTCTGGTAAAAAGCAAGTCTATTCCGGCACAACCTGCCCAGGAATTGGGGCTTGATACGTCGCGCCCTATTATGTACGTCCTGCCTTATAACTCTAAGGCTGACTTGCTGACGCTGCGCGCTCAGTGCCTGGCGCACGATTTACCCGATCCGCTTGAACCCCTGGAAATCGACGGTACGCTACTGCCGCGCTACGTCTTTATCCACGGCGGCCCGCGCGTGTTCACCTACTACACGCCGAAAGAAGAGTCGATCAAACTGTTCCACGACTACCTCGATCTGCACCGCAGCAATCCAGAACTGGATGTGCAAATGGTGCCGGTGTCGGTGATGTTTGGTCGTTCGCCGGGTCGTGAGAAAGGCGAAGTGAACCCACCGCTGCGCATGCTGAACGGCTTCCAGAAGTTCTTTGCCGTTTCCTGGCTCGGTCGCGACAGCTTT
Source organism: uncultured Kluyvera sp. (assembly GCF_902485085.1). Classification (NCBI taxonomy): domain Bacteria; kingdom Pseudomonadati; phylum Pseudomonadota; class Gammaproteobacteria; order Enterobacterales; family Enterobacteriaceae; genus Kluyvera; species uncultured Kluyvera sp. The sequence goes on along the minus strand of NZ_CABTJS010000014.1, from coordinate 8,232 downwards.
GTGCGTTTCTCGCCGTCCGTCTCCCTGCGCCGCATGGCTGACGAACACGGTACCGATAAAACTATCGCTCAGAAACTGGCGCGCGTCGCGCGTATGCACTTTGCTCGTCAGCGTCTGGCCGCGGTCGGCCCACGTTTACCGGCGCGCCATGACCTGTTCAAGAAGCTGCTGGCGTCAAAAGCCATCGCCAAAGCGGTAGAAGACGAAGCGCGCAGCAAGAAAATTTCCCACGAGAAAGCCCAGCAGAACGCTATTGCGCTGATGGAAGAGATCGCGGCGAACTTCTCCTACGAGATGATTCGTCTGACCGACCGTATCCTCAGCTTTACCTGGAACCGTCTGTACCAGGGCATTAACGTAAACAACGCCGAGCGCGTACGCCAGCTGGCGCACGACGGGCATGAAATTGTCTATGTGCCGTGTCACCGCAGCCACATGGACTACCTGCTGCTCTCTTACGTGCTTTATCACCAGGGGCTGGTGCCGCCGCATATCGCTGCCGGTATCAACCTGAACTTCTGGCCAGCGGGCCCGATTTTCCGTCGCCTGGGTGCCTTCTTTATTCGCCGTACCTTTAAGGGCAACAAGCTCTACTCCACCGTGTTCCGCGAATACCTCGGCGAGCTGTTCAGCCGTGGTTACTCCGTTGAGTACTTTGTGGAAGGCGGGCGTTCCCGTACCGGCCGTCTGCTGGACCCGAAAACCGGCACCCTGTCGATGACCATCCAGGCGATGCTGCGCGGCGGTTCACGTCCGATCACCCTGGTGCCGATTTACATCGGCTACGAGCACGTGATGGAAGTGGGGACCTACGCCAAAGAGCTGCGCGGTGCGACCAAAGAGAAAGAGAGCCTGCCACAGATGCTGCGCGGCTTGAGCAAGCTGCGTAATCTGGGCCAGGGCTACGTCAACTTCGGCGAACCCATGCCGCTGATGACCTACCTGAACCACCATGTGCCGGAGTGGCGCGAGTCTATCGACCCGATCGAAGCCGTACGCCCAGCCTGGCTGACGCCGACCGTCAACAAGATGGCGGCCGAGCTGATGGTGCGTATCAACAACGCAGGCGCGGCAAATGCCATGAACCTGTGCTGTACCGCGCTGCTGGCTTCGCGTCAGCGTTCGCTGACCCGCGAGCAGCTGACTCAGCAGTTGGATTGCTATCTGGCACTGCTGCGTAACGCGCCGTACGCGCCGGATGCAACGGCACCGACCTCCTCTGCCAGCGAGCTTATCGATCACGCGCTGCAGATGAACAAGTTCGAAGTCGAGAAGGATACCATCGGCGATATCATCATTCTGCCGCGCGAGCAGGCGGTGCTGATGACCTACTACCGCAATAACATCGCGCATATGTTGATCATGCCGTCGCTGCTGGCGTCAATTATGACTCAGCATCGCGAGATTTCCCGCGAGCAGGTGCTGAGCATTATCGATACGCTGTATCCAATGCTGAAAGCGGAGCTGTTCCTGCGCTGGGATCGCACAGAGCTGCCAGCGGTTATCGATACGCTGATTGCGGAGATGGTTCGTCAGGACATGATTAGCGAGCAGGACGGTGAGCTGCGTATCAACGCCTCTCACTCCCGCACCCTGCAGCTGCTGGCTGCCGGTGCGCGCGAGACGTTGCAGCGCTATGCGATCACCTTCTGGCTGCTGAGCGGCAACCCGTCGATGAACCGCAGCACGCTGGAGAAAGAGAGCCGCACGCTGGCTCAGCGTCTCTCGGTACTGCACGGTATCAACTCGCCGGAGTTCTTCGATAAAGCGGTGTTCTCTTCCCTGGTGTTGACCCTGCGCGATGAAGGCTATATCAGCGACAGCGGCGATGCCGAGCCGGAAGAGACGATGAAGGTATACCAGATGATGGCTAGCCTGATTACCTCGGACGTGCGCTTGACGATTGAGAGCGTGACGCAGGAAGAGGCGGCGCAGTAAAAAAACAAAAATCCCCGGCTGAAACCGGGGATTTTTTTATGCATTGATATTGTAGCCCGGACGAGGCGGCACGCCGCCGTCCAGCAATGAATGCGCGTATCAAAACTGCCAGTAGCTCATCGCCAGCCCAATAAACAGCACCAGTCCCACGTAGTTATTGTTCATAAACGCCTGGAAGCACGGCCCGCGTTCGCGATGGCGAATCAACTTTTGCTGGTAAACAAACAGCGCACCGGCAATCAGAATTGACCAGTAAAATTCCCAGTGCAGGCCATTGAGCCAGCCGATAATCGCCATCAGCCCCAGCACGCAAGCTTGCAGGATACCGATAATCAGGCGGTCATTATCACCGAACAGAATCGCCGTCGATTTAATACCGATTTTCACATCGTCGTCGCGGTCAACCATCGCATATTGCGTATCGTAAGCCACCGCCCACAGAATATTGGCCAACAGCATCAGCCAGCAGCTCAACGGCAGCGTTTCGCTGACGGCGGCAAAGGCCATAGGGATAGACCAGCCGAACGCCGCACCAAGCACCACCTGCGGTAGATGGGTGTAGCGCTTCATGAACGGATAAATCCAGGCAAGCGCCAGCGCGGCAATTGATAGCAGGATGGTCATGGTGTTGAGGGTCAGCACCAGCACGAAGGAGAGCAGCACCAGCACAATAAACAGCGTCCGCGCTTCTTTCTCCGTCACCGCGCCGCTTGGCAGCGGCCTGTTGGCGGTGCGCTTTACGTGGCCGTCGAATTTACGATCCGCGTAATCATTGACTACACAACCTGCGGCACGCATCAACCAGACACCAGCGACAAATACCGCCAGGATCCACAGCGGCGGTACGCCAGGGGAAGCAACCCACAGTGCCCACAGCGTCGGCCACAGCAGCAATAGCGCGCCAATCGGTTTGTCCGTTCGCATGAGCCGATGGTAAGCGAGCAGCTTATTCGACCTAAGACTCCACTCCATTTTTCTTCTTCCTCTTAGTACAGCGGCGATGCGGGCAAAAAAAGCTCCGTCAGCAGCAGCGGTTTGCCGCTCAGACGCAGGCGGGAACGTCGCCCCCACAGCGCATCATGACACCCTATTTCAATAAAATCCCGGGTCAACGTCGATGACGTAAACAGATAGCGCCCGAGTGGCGTTTGCCCCAGCTGCTGTAGCGCCAGTTCCGGGCCGCAAAGCGTCGACTCCGGCACCACGGTACGCCCAGCAAGCCAGGGTTCGTCGCCCACGCACAATAATATTTCTCTCAGCCAATAGCGAGGTTCGTCCGGCAGCAAATGCTGCTCGCCTTCCAGCGCATCACGGGTGACAAAGGCTTCGTTCAGCAGCGTGACGCTAACGGGCTTCCCGAACTGCTCAAACCGTTTGGTCATCGAATCTTCCAGCATCAGCCAGTCGCGCTGTGCCGATTCAAGCGGGGGGATAACGTCAAAATAGCGCAGCGCGCGAAGCTGCGTCAGTGCAGAGTGCGACATGCCTGTCTCTCCAATACATAACTTCTGGCTATTGTATCGCAGAACACAGCGGGAGGGGGTGCAGGAATGGTCAAATACGATCATTAGCGCAACAGCAGTGCAACAGTTTGTTGTCGCGCAATGACGTGTAGAAAAAAGGTGTGCCCATAAGGGCACACCGAAAGGCTTCGCCTAAACATCGGCGCTGCGGGGTAAAACTTACCCCTTGCCTTTTACAGCGCCGATAAAGGTGGAACGAGCAGATTTCGAGCCCAGGCGTTCGGCTTCATTCATCAGCTTCAGGGCTTTGTCGATATCCCCTTTGGCCACCGCCTGTTTAATACCGTTGTTGAAGTAGGTTTCCGTGTCATCCAGCATCGGCTCTGCTTTCGCGGCTGGAGCGGCAGCTGGTGCAACGACTGGAGCAGCGGCAGGCGCACTATAGGCTGGCGCAGCAGTGTTACCCACGGTGACCGGAGCCGGGCCGGAGGAGCCAAACAGTGGGCCGACCAGGACGCTAGAGCTGCTGTTGGTTTTGACTTTCAGCTTCACGAGACCGTCGGTGGTGTGTTTAGCCACCGGGTCTGGGATATCCGGAACCGCGTTGCCGGTGCCCTTGGCATAGGCTTTTGCTGGGTCCAGCAATGTTGTGGTCTGCTGGAGATCTTTTTCAGTGGTAAAGACCAGTACATAGAGTTTTTGCTGACCTAAGGCCGGGGTCAGGCGCATGACGCCTTCAAGACGGTCGGCGCTCATTACGCCAGGTGCCTGATAGGTAAAGTAGCTGCTTGGGAAGTAAGCAGATGGCGTCATGTTCTGATCGAGGATCAGCACGTTCGGCGCAAAAACATTAGTTTGTTTATTCACTTCGCTGGCTAGCGTCAGCGTCAATTCACCGATGTTAGCCGGTACGCTGTAGGCCGCGACGTTACCGGTGATGCCCGGTACGTTCAGGCTCTGACCACCGGTAGAAAGCTGGGTGGCCTGCACTTTAGATTGATCGACCGGTGTCCAGGTCAGTTGCTGGAGGGCCGAGGTTGGGATAGTTGGCGCGGCGCTGGTGTTTTGCGGCACATAGTTGACGTCCGCAAGGCTGATACCCGGAACGCTCGCCAGTAATCCAGCGGATAAGCACAGAGCAACGAGACTTTTTTTCATTTTCATTATGATGACCTCAGAAATCGTCAGTCTAGCGGTAGCCAGGCAATAGCGCGCTAAACCTTACGGAACAGAGGGGCTCTCGCCCCTCGTCAGTTTATTGCTTCAGGTTAGTGCTGAATTACCACCAGATTTCCATCTGAGCACCGAAGGACCACTCATCGCTGTCGCCACGGCTATTTGTAGAGATTCCAGAATTATTAGACGCGGCATAACGCAGTGTTTTGTCGCCGTCTTTGATGTAACCCCAGTTTTCATCCCACTTCGCATAGGTAGCGAAGACACGGATTGCCGGACGAGACCAGATGCTGTCACCAGCCTGCCACTGTTGTGCCAGGGTGATTTTGTACTGGCTGTTGCGATCGCCAGTCTGTTGAGATTTCACGTTGTCATAGCCAACTTCCAGCAGGGTGCTCATGATAGGCGTCCATTTGTACATAGGACGAATACCTACAGTCCACCAATCGGTACCCAGATTGTTGTCCATATCAGTTTTCTGGAACATACCGACGTACATCAGATCAATGTTGTCAGTGACAGAGATTGCACCGTGGTCGAGCAGTCGCCACATTTTCCCGTTGTTGTTGATGTTGCTGTCAACATAATGGGTCGTTGTGTCAGTCGCATCGTCTGTAACGGAGTAGGTTGCGCCGTAGGATCCTTGTGGGATGCCTTTACCTTGAGTGGTCATCGCATCGGTGGCGTACTGAACAACAAACTTGTTGTAGCCCTTCAGCATGCTCTGAGTGTGTTCAGCAGTGAACATCCAGCCGTCTTTCGAAGCGCCGTCAGCTAAACGATAGTCGTCTGTTGTATTAGCACGACCATAGTCAACACCCAGTTCCAGGACACCATCTGGGTTGGTCTGCAGGCCAGCTAAACGGACATCAAATACGTCGTTCGCGGTATCTTTAGAGGTATCGTAAATATTCTGGCTGCTGAACGTGTAAGAACCGCCCGCTTCCTGAGAACGGGTTGCTGCCAGAGACAGTTTACCGAAGCCCAGGTCGATGTTTTCGATACCGGCACCAGGACCAGAGATATCCCAGTAGTAGAAGTCAATCATGTGAACGTCATGACGCTGGTAGAAGCGCTTACCGGCCCAGATGGTGGAGCCAGGCAGCCAGTCAATCAGGTTTTTACCCTGGACGTTCGCTTCGCGGAAGGCTGGGTCGGTTGCTTCCCAGTCGTTCTGCTGCGCTACGGAGTAAGCCACGTTAGTGTCGAAGTAGAAGCTCTTATCGCCTTCTTTCCACACTTCCTGACCTAATTTAAGTTCGGCATAGGTTTCACATTCGTTACCGAGACGGTATTTACTTCCGGCACCGGTTGCCTGGAAGCACTGTTGTTCACCGCCGCTGCCCGTCCAGCCAATGCCGGAACGTGCGTAACCATGGAAATCTACGGCCATTGCCTGAACAGACATAATGCCTGCTGCTACGGCAACCGCCACGGGGAGTTTGCGCAGAGTAATCATCATTCTATCTCCTGAGATCATTGCTTTTCTTGAACATTCCACCCTTCTTGCCTTATCGCTGGCGACGTAAGAGCTTCATGCTTGTTTTGTTTTATGGGACTTCTTTAAACGCCTGGCTCTTTGTGCTGCCGACGACATGCGGTGCCATCTTCACGGAACAGATGGCAGCGCTCTGGCGGCAAGCCGATAGCGAATGTGGCTCCCTCTTCGACCAACACCACGTCGTTCTGGCGATAGACCAAGTTCTGACGGATGGCAGGGATCTGGATATGAATTTGCGTTTCGTGACCAAGCTGCTCGACAACATTGACCACCCCTTCCAGCGTCACATCGGCGATGTGGCTTGGCAGCAGGTGTTCAGGGCGAATGCCCAGCGACATGTTGGCGCCAACCTGAACGTTGTTACTCTCGACCGGGAGCCAAATCTGCTGACGGTTCGGCAGCTCGACCTGCACCTGATCGATGGCGGTGGCGGTGACTTTGACCGGCAGGAAGTTCATCTTCGGCGAGCCAATAAAGCCCGCAACGAAGCGGTCTGCCGGATAGTGATACAGTTCCAGAGGCTTCCCGACCTGCGCGACGCGACCGGCGTCCAGCACCACGATTTTGTCGGCCAGCGTCATCGCTTCGACCTGATCGTGGGTGACGTAAATCATCGTGCGGCCCAGACGTTTGTGCAGACGGGAGATTTCAATACGCATCTGAACGCGCAGCGCGGCGTCCAGGTTAGACAGGGGTTCATCCAGCAGGAACACGCGCGGTTCGGCCACCAGCGTACGACCAATCGCCACGCGCTGACGCTGACCACCGGACAACGCTTTAGGTTTACGTTCCAGAAGATGGGCTAACTGCAGAACTTCGGCGACCTGGGTAACGCGCTGGTTGATAAGTTCTTTTTTGGCACCCGCCAGCTTCAGGCCAAAAGACATGTTCTCGGCAACGGACAAATGGGGATACAGCGCGTAGGACTGGAACACCATGCCCACGCCACGTTCGGCGGGCGGGATATCGTTCATGCGGGTTTCACCGATGAACAGATCGCCGCTGGTAATCGTTTCGAGACCCGCGATCATACGCAGCAACGTCGATTTGCCGCAGCCGGATGGCCCGACAAACACCACGAACTCCCCTTCCTGGATATCGAGGTTGATATCTTTTGATACCACCACGTCGCCCCAGGCTTTCGTTACATTGCGTAGCTGTACGTTCGCCATGCCCTTCTCCCTCGTTACAACTTGTCACCGACAGAAACATTCAAGATGGGCTGACTATGCCGTACACATCAATTTGGTGAATCCTCCACCCCCCCGGTTTTTTATGGGGGAGGAGACGGGAGGATGAGAAGGCGCGCTCTGCCCCCGATGACATCTCATCAAAACGAAAATCGTGATGGGGCCGACAAAAAACGGCGCTTTTTTTTGTGCGCTAAGACGCATAACGGGGATTTATGTTACGGAGATCACACTACTGGCCCCGAGGGCGTAGACCTCAGGAGGATGGAAAGGGGTTGCTAAAAAAGGAAACTCATCGACGTTAAACCACCTCTGTGTATCCATAAGTACATAATCTGGAAAGGACGGGATATATGAAAATCAAAACTGGCGCTCGCATCCTCGCGCTGTCCGCATTGACCACGATGATGTTTTCCGCCTCTGCTCTGGCAAAAATTGAAGAGGGAAAGCTGGTTATCTGGATCAACGGCGACAAAGGCTATAACGGTCTGGCCGAGGTAGGTAAGAAATTTGAGAAAGATACGGGGATTAAAGTCACCGTAGAACACCCGGATAAACTGGAAGAAAAATTCCCGCAGGTTGCAGCGACCGGCGACGGCCCGGACATCATCTTCTGGGCACATGACCGCTTTGGCGGCTACGCGCAGTCTGGCCTGCTGGCTGAAATCACTCCCGATAAAGCGTTCCAGGACAAACTCTACCCGTTCACCTGGGATGCCGTACGCTATAACGGCAAACTGATTGCTTACCCAATCGCGGTTGAAGCGCTGTCGCTGATTTACAACAAAGACCTCGTGCCAAATCCACCAAAAACCTGGGAAGAGATCCCAGCGCTGGATAAGACGCTGAAGGCGAAGGGTAAATCTGCGCTGATGTTCAACCTGCAAGAACCGTACTTCACCTGGCCGCTGATTGCTGCCGACGGCGGTTACGCGTTCAAGTTTGAAAACGGCAAATATGACGT
>NZ_CABTJS010000013.1:0-24026 GCF_902485085.1 uncultured Kluyvera sp. | reverse complement strand
GTTGTGATTTTTTCTGTTCTGCTGAAGCAACGTCAGCCGCATGCTGAGCGTCTGCATCAGTCACCCACTCAGAACCATTCCATTTGTCGTAGGGTGTCGCTGGAGCCAGGAGAGTATAGGCGTCATTAAGAGGGCCAAGCGTGCGAACGGTTTCCGTCGTGAGGTCGCTTTTCTTATAGGCCGTTTTACCACGCAGGTCTTCAACCTGAACCCATGCAGAACCATCCCAGCATACCGCATACCCGTCGTCAGCGATTGGCGCAAGCGTCATCGTTGAAAAACCGGGAATACCCGTGCCAACAAGGATACGCACATCATACGTAGCAATAAGCTCGCCAGTACCGGGCTCAAAGCCGCTCACCGTCACGGTATGCGTTTCTGTTGCGTTCCCATTTCCATCGAATAAACCCGTCATTATTTCGCCCTCACAATCATATTCCATGCCACGTTCTTAACACGAACTTCAGTAATCGCCTGGTACTCCTTGCTGCTTATAGATGCATCCAGCACGATGCTAATCACACCGCTGTCTGTACCGGATTTTGCCGTTGAGGATACTCCGCCCGGTGTCCAACCCAATGCCGCCCCCGTACTACCAGCACCAAGAATACCCACCACGTTCTGAACCGTACCTGTAAGATTTGGCGCGCCACTGCTCTGAGCTGACATCAATGCGCGTCCAGTATCAACGCCGCGAGCGTTATCCCACCCGCGCACTCCATACCCTCGCATATCAGCAGGCAAAACGTTTGTTGGATGGAGTTGAGACAGTAGCGGGTATTTAACCGGGTCGAAGGACTGAGCCATGTACGGGATATACTCCTGTCCCATATCAGGCCAGATTTCATGTGGCATTTTCTGAAGCGGCCATTCGATTAACTGCCCGATTAGTGGTGCTCCATACTTCGTATTTCCCAAACCAAGATTTTGGAGAAACTTCGCCACATCTTGAATATCCGCGCCGTTTTGGCTTTTCTGCATCGCTCCGGTGATACGTGCATCATCACCCGCCGCAACAGTATTGGCAGTTGTACCGGTGTTTTTCGTCGAGCTGTCGCCAAGTTGCAGATTCTGGCGCGCCAGTGCCGGATTAGGTAAATCGGAGAGATTACGTTCTTTAGCCAGCCGTGCATTCGCGTTATCCATCGCAATTTTTACGGCTTTCGGGGTTGCCGATTGTGTCTCGCGGTCATCCGTCACACTGCTGTTAAGCTGCGTAAAACCTTTAGCGGTAGTGGTTGCATCTGGATGGTTGCGCGACTGTTCGTGGGCGCGCATGAGCCCGTCAGCGTAACTCTTCACCTCGATAACTTTATCGTCTACATACTGGCGCGTAGCAAGTACGACTGACGGGTCGATTTTCAGGGTAATAGCCGACGTGCTCGATACAATCAGAATCATGCGAATGGTCTGAGTGCGTCCGCTTCCCTCCTGCAGTTCCGGCTTGTAGGTCTCCGGACAGTTCGCCACGGCAATCAGGATGCCGTCATCATCGTAAAGACCAATCTCGCGGATCCAGAAACCACCCTCATTCTCGGGAATAATCTGTTCCGCAATAATCTGGCTGGTATTGGCCGGATCAACGGTCAGCAGGTTCAGCGGTGCGATACGCTTCTGGTTAATGAGCTTCGTCTGCGCCGGGTCAGGAGTTGGCAGCGTACCATTCGCATCACCGACGGCCATCTGCGTCAGGTTGAGTTTAGTACCGAGTGCCGCCGCGTTCGCCAGTCGCGCCGCGCCCTGATTGGTCAGAATAGCAAGATATTTTGCGGTCATGCATTCACTCTCATGTTATCAATCAAATGGATGGCCGAGGCCGGGTAATATTCACCGCCGACGACAATTTCCTCTGGGGTGTAGGGGTAAACGGTCAGCGCGTCGCCGTGATAGCATCCTGCGCCGACACACAGTTCGCCGGTCGCGCTCAGACTGATAGCCAGCCCGGTCAGATGGCGACTTGCCGGTTTGGCGTCTTCAATCAGACGCTCAAGCTCCTGATACATTTCGTCAGTAATGCCGCTGTCGAGCACACCGACAACAAGGCGGAATGTGCCTGGCTCCTCGCCGAGCTGCCACCATTCGCGCACCTCAATCAGAAAACCGAGCGGCTCAACCACCCGACGCAATGCGCTGATGGTGCCTTTGTGCTGATGGATGAAAAACGAGGAAGCACAGACGCTGCGTTTTGTCGCCTCCGGCCACTTCTCATCCCACCTGTCGACCGACAGCGCCCATGCCAGATACGGCAACAGCTTCACCGGGCAGTCGCGCCAGTTCCACAACGTGCGCAGCGGTACCGGCACACGCTTAATCTCTGCGAGCGCGGCAGCGGCGGCGACTTCCAGCGGTGATGAACCAACGGGTAAAAGTCGGTCACTCATCCGAGCCCCCGATAGTTATCTGGTATTCGGTACAGTTCGACGCCTGCGACTTACTCAGCACAATGTCGGCCTGCGGCGATGCCAGCTCGACACGTTGCACACCTTCGACATGCAGCGCCGCATAAATGGCTGACAGGCGTATATCACGCCCGAGGCGGTGCTGCGCGCTGATATAGCTCTGCAGCTTCTGCTCTGATGCCTGTCGGATGGGTTCGGATTCCGGGCCGGGGTAAACGTAGAGCATCGCGTCAATCTGGTACGGCACAATCTCGGCTGACTGGACAGTTACCCGGTCGGCCACCGGCCGCACATCTTCGGCGTTCAGCGCTTTATCAACAATCGCCAGTAGTTCAGGGCTGGCAGTGCCGTCACCCTCGCGCGATAGCACCGTAATCGTCACGCAGGCTGGCGACGGACTGGTGACCGACACATCAGCGACTCGCCCGTCAGCGCTGCGCCCGTGATATTCATATGCACCGACCGGCCCCGCAACACTCAAGCCTTCAAACGCCTGTTGCGTGCGCAGACGCAGGTCGGTATCGGATTCCATAACGGCAGGCGTCGGCGGGATGGTGGTGTCATCCGCCGGGGTGATGGTCAGGCGTTTGGTATTGTTGTTCCCGGCCACGACGTCGAGGTCGTTACCGGAGGAATAGGCCAGCGTTACCGCCTGCGCGGCTTCGTTCACCCGCTGACGCCAGATAACTTCACGGTAGGCGTTTTCCTGCAGCAGCTTAACAATCGGCTCCGACTCAAGTGCCAGCGTCCGGGCAATAGCCTCCTGCTGGTCTTCTGGATAGAGCGAAATCAGCGTCGCAATGCGCTCCGCAAGGATGGTTTCATAGTTCAGTTCCTCAACCACGTCGGGAACGGGTAACTGACTCAGGTCAACGTTTGCCATAGTGATTTAACTCAGTGAAACAGTGGTTGAAACTGACGCACCGGTATCGGTACGCATCCCGGTAATATCGACATACATCTCGCCAGCGTCGCCGGTCTCAAAGCTGATAGCGGTAAGCCTGATGCGCGGCTCCCACTTCTGGATTGCCGAATAGCACGCCACCATAATTTGCAGCCTGAGCGCCGGGTTTTGCGGCATATCAATCAGCTCCGACAGAAGCGAGCCATATTCACGACGCATCACCCGCGACCCGACCGGCGTCAGCAGAATGTCGCGCATGCTCTGGCTGATGTGCTCAGTGTCGCTGATGCCGAGGCCGGTATTTCGGTTCATACCCTGATAGCGCACCGTCATTGAATCCCCTTCGTCCAGCTTCCGCCGCTCTGCACATTGCCGTGGTCATGGTCATCAACCTGCACACCGTTAGAGGTTAATTTCCCGCCGGAATGCGCGATATTGCCTTTCATCGTGCCGCCCTTTTGCACCTCAAGCGTCGCCGTCGTCAGCTTATTGGTGCAAATCACCTCAGGGGTGTCGAGGGTGATACTGGTCGAGGCTTTCACCAGTACCAGCGGCACGGTTGCGGTGATAGATTCCGATGCCGTCACGTCGGCCGTTTTGATGCCGCTGACCGTCAGCGCGCCGGTCTCGGGCTCGTACTCAATGACCGCACCATCAGGAAAAGCCACATGCCACGCATCCGCCGAGGCAGACGGGGCGGGGTTATCGTCGGAGAAAATACCCGGCAGCACAAAAGCGGTATCAAGCTCGCCACCGATGGCCAGCAGCAGCACCTGCTCACCGACCGAGGGTGCCCACCACGTCCGCGAACGACCGGCGCGGGTGGTCAGCCAGTTCAGCCATGTAGTCTGGATCCCGCCGCTTTGTACACGGCACAGCCCCTGCACGGTATCGACCTCAGTCACCACACCTGACCGGATGAGATTGCGAATCGCGCGCGCGAGCTCCTGTATCGTGGATAACGTATTCATAGTGCAAGGATGCCTCTGGTCTGGAGTCGCGCCAATTCGCGCGGCTCCGGTGGTGGTTCACACAATATTTATTTGCCGAGGTGCCTGATAATGACGTCTTCAATCATCTGCTCATCGTCGCGGGTGAAACCGAGCAACGGCCGCGCCTCATACTGCACATCCCGACTGTTGCGGTTTGGCCGGTCTTTGAGGCCGTACTGATGCACCCGCGCCATGCGCTGCACCTTGCCGGTAAACTCCACCACCGCCGCACTGTCGCTGCCTTTGGCTTTCATAAAGCGACTAGTGCGCAGTTTGGCGAACATTTCGCGCTTAATGCGGCCTTTCTTGCTCCGCACCGGCTGACGCTTTCTCGCGGCATACGGGGTGCCGTCTGGTGCCTGCTGGCGCTTGATGCGCTGTTGCTGACTGGTACGCAGCTTTTTCGCAATCTCAGCCGCCATTTGCCGACGCGCCGCCGGTGACAGACTGGCAATCAGACCGGCAAGACGCTCCTGCAGCGCGGTTAACTCACTCATCCCACTGGCTCACTAATTCACCGTTTGCATACATAGCAACCGGGCGCGTCACCAGCTCGGGCAGTGGCGGCTCTGGCGCATAACTGACATGCAGCGCGCCATCGACCTCTTTGACGAGCGTGCGCTCGGTGAGCCTCAGGCTGATACTGATATCGAGCGAATCATCGTTATTGATATCAATAATCCAGGTGAATCCTTTTTCCCGGCCGTCGTCGGTGGTCATAATGTCCGGCTGATGTTCACGCAGCCACGCCTGCACCGGCACGAATATCAAATCGAGGTCGCCGGTAAAGTCGGTCACCACCACGTTAAGCGCATACACCTTTTCAAACGACAGCGAGCTCGCCAGTCGGGAATCGGTGTGGCCGTTGTCGGCAAAAAGGCGCAGCATATCGGGGTTATTTCGGAGCTGCGGCACGGCGTTAATCAGCGCTTTGCGCAGGCTTTTGTGCTTCTGCATCGAGTTCATCCTGACAGTGTTTGACGGTTTTGACCTGCAGCGCGCAGGCAGTCAGCGCCCCCTCAAGACGGCGGATATCTGCGCTCAGGTCACCATTGGTTTTCGGGTCACTTCCCGGCATAGGGCAAAGGCTCACCCTCGGGCATCCGTTGACCACAATCACCGGCACTGGCGCAGGCTGTTCGGGTGTGCAGCCGACGCACAGCATCAGGCAGAGCAGCGTTATACCAGCGGCGAAAGGCTTCATTTTCATTAAGTAACCTCGTTATCGTCTGCTCACGGCGGCTGGCTTCTGCACTTGCCTTTGCGAGCTGTTCGCGCAGTGTCACCTGCGCGGATTCATTACGTCGGGCGAGCTGACCGGCAACACTGAGCTGATTTTTCAGCATCCCAATCGTCGTCTTTTGCTCGCTCGCGACGCGGTTTGCCGTCTCAAATGAGCGGGATAAATTGCCGTTCTCATGGTGCAGCCACAGCAACCCGAGCACGGCCATCACAAGCAGCGTTATCAGGACTTTCATGCCACCACCCCGCCAGCCGTGCGCCAGATGGTGACCAGCTTTTCGAGACCGTGCTCGCGCTGGCCGTAACCGGCCCCCGGTAATGACGCCCAGATATTGCGACAACGTGAAACAGCACGCTCAATACGCCCCGCCCGGATATCGTCAAGAGCACCGCGCTCCCGGATTAACTGGATCGCGAGCTTATCCTGCGACAGTGGGCTGAAATCAGGCAATGCGAGCTGTTTCTGATAGTGCGGCCAGAACAGATAAAGCTGCTGGTAACGTCCCGAGGCTGTGGATTTCTCGCCACGGCGATTAAACACTTTCGGTGGTCGGCCATGCGCGAAAGGGTGGTCGCTGTAATCGGTGAAAATCTCTGGTCTGCCATCAAGGCCAGTGACAATGACGTCGTAGCCACGATTTTTCGTCAGCGGATGGTTCGCTGTTCCTTCGGAATACGCCAGCATGTCCAGAAACGCAGCGATATTCTGGTGAGTGTTAATGACCGGCATCACTTTCCCCCTTTTGTGACTTAAAGCGGCGCTGTATGGCGATTTCAACCACCTGATAACCGGCAATACCGAGCATGGATCCAATCCCGCACACGGCGGGCAGTGACATGTCAGGAAACTGCACCAGAACAACACCGGCGACCATTGAAACAAAACCACCGAGCAGCATGCGGCCAATAAACAGACGCGGGGTGATGGGTTCACCGCCTGCCAGCACTTTCCCAACAACAATCATCACGCCAATCACAAACAGTGACAGGACGCCTTTTTCACCTTCTGTCATGGTTACTCCCAAAGGTTGATAGTTTTAGTTACGGGTGACGATGCCACATCGGGCAGGTCAATCTCTGTACCATTCGGCAGAATGACACCCAGCTCAGACAGACCCGGATTAGCCTGCAGCACCGTCTCAACCACGCCCTCAGTGCGCCCGTAATACCTGGCGCAAATCGTGTCGAGGGTATCGCCCTGCATCGACCTGACTTTCATCAGAGCTGCCCCACAATGCAGCGCGGCTTGTCCTGCAGACGCGCAACTGACCAGCGCATATCCCGCCACAGGTCATCAATGGTGGTTTCCACGCTGTCGGCTTTTTTGTCACCTTTGCCGGTGGCCTCAACGCCGCGATAGCGCTCATACAGGGTGGCGGTTGCCATTGCCGTCACAGCACTCAGATAGTGGAAAACACGTACATTCTCGCCGTCGATTTCCTCGGCAGGCACGTCGGCCAGTTGCTTAAACCCGGCGGCAGTCTGGCGCAGCCGGTAGTCGTAAAGCTCCGCATTGGTCTCGGCCATGCCGGTCTTGATGGCATTGCGCAGGCGCGCATCGGAAACCGTCTGCTCAAGGCGCATCAGTTCGCGCACGCGCTTCGGATCCACATCAGGGAAAAAGAACGTGTTTTTAATCACTGCACCGCCCGTCTCCGGTGCGGGAATCACCACGCCCGGTACGTCCTGCGGTTCGTCGGGCTGGTTCAGTATCACTGTCGTCATGACAACCTCATCAGGTTGGGCGGTGGACGCCGGTCGCCGTCAGGTCTTTGCCTGCTTTGACCGGCGTGCCGCCCGGCTCGGGGAGCGTTCAGTTAACCGGCGGTTTTTGCCGCCTTTGGTGGACGCCCGCGCTTTGCTGCCGGTTTGGTGGCAGGTTTACGCGTGCGCGGTTTAGTCGTTTTACGGGGCGCGGCCTCTGTCTTTGGCTTCAATGCCCGTTCCAGTCGCTCAATCTCCTTGCGCACACCGGCATTGCGGTCGAGCTGCATCGCGCGCTGAAACTGCGCCAGCGCCTCTGCATTCATACCGGCATCACGCAGGGTCAGGCCTGTCACCTTATGCAGACGGGCGCGCACCATATCGGGAACGTCAGCGCCGTCGGTCAGGTCGATAGTGGCCTGCAGCCAGGAAAGGTCGACAGACTCACCGGCATCGCGCAGGCGCTGCGCGGCAAGTGCCACTTCCTCGACCAGCATGTAAGGTGTCGTGCGGCGATGGTCAGAGGTGAGGCCGTACTTCAGCGCGTAGGGGGCAATTTCCAGCGCGCCAGCGATATCACCGGCATCGAGACGCCACAGCATGACGGTCATAACAATGTCATCCTGCGCACCACGACCATCAGTCAGCACACCGGCGACCCACGGCGCATAGAACGGCAGCAGCTCGCGCTTTTTCTCGGCTTTACGTTCGTTTGAACGGATGTTTTTTAACGTGCGGCGGTCATCGGCCAGCTTAACCAGCATCTGCTCATAGGCGGTTGCATGGCGCAGCGGGGCTTGTTCCCGCTGCGCGGCTTGAGAGGCCGAGACCCGCATCATGTGACGCTGTGCGGGGCTCGTCATGGGTTTACTCTCCGCCTTCCGGTGCTGCAGGTGCGGTGAAATCGCCCAGGGTGATGTTTTCCAGCAGGCACCCGGCGGCATACGCCTCGACCACATAGTCGATGTTCATCGACTCGTAGTTTTCCACGCGGTCTTTTTTCGGGTTTTCATCAATGCTGCGGCGGTGGCTCTCATCCATGAAATAGATAGAGAGGTTTTCCAGCGTGGTCACGAACACCGCGTTCGCCGGGAAGTACGGCACACGTACGGCTGGCAGGTTGCCGATGCGCTTCTGGCTGATGATGATATCCGCCGCGAGCGACTCGGTGTTTTCCTGCTGTTTGTTGACCAGCGGAAAATATTTGTCGGCCAGCAGCTTACGGCCAACGATGGCAACGAGTTTCGGGTCATCCTGATAAATCTCGTCAATCAGGGTATTGGTACCATCCATCACCAGTGCGTCGAGGTTCTCATAGTCGCCGTTTTTACCGACGCGAATCACTGCCGAAACGACTTTACCGTCAGCGTCGGTGATGTTGCTCATCACACGCGCCGGGGCTTCATTGCGGTATTTCTGCAGCCAGCCAACGGCCACATCCTGCAGCATCGGGTTTTTAACACGGTCAGAGGTGTCAGCGCGGGTGGTACCGTTAAACCCGGCCATGATGAAATCCAGTGCCTGACGCTGGACAATGGCGTCGCGAATACGACGCTGAAAGTCCTGAAAACGCGCCCACAGGTCGAGGCGTTTATAGGTCAGGTGGAAGTCAAAGTTAATCTGGTTGCACTCGTACTTGTTGGACTCAAGCGCGGTAAAATCTGCGGTCTGGCGCTCTTTGTCGCCCGAGGTGTCGGTCGTGCTGGCGATGGTGCCGGTCACACCGACACCGATTTTCTCACCCTTCATTTCTGCGACCGGCAGAATGTTAATCATCTGCAGAAACGCGGATGACGCCTGCACGGTGTTCATCAGCGTTTGCGTGACGGACGGCTCGACGGTGAATTTTTTGCTGACGTCATCAACGCTGATGCCGTTCAGTTTGGCGAGCTGGGTCAGATAGGCATTGAACTTAAAACGGGTTTCCTGACGCATAGTATTTCCTGTTTGATTTAATCGGTTAGTCACAGCATCGGGCGGGGGTTCCGCCCGGTTTCGGTCTGCGGTTTATCAGCAGTCAGTCAGCAGCTCATCGCCACCACCGCCGCTGGCTTTCGTGCGTCGCGGCTGGCTGAAACTTTCGGTTTTGTCGAGAGTGGTTTTCAGGACGGAAAATGCCTGGCTGGTTTCTTCAACCTTGCCGGTCAGTTCCTGTTTGAAGGTGGCAAACGCGGTTTCCATATCGGAAAGACGCTTATCCTGTGCAGTGAGGTTGGTCTGCACATGCTCGCTGACGGCGGTCACCGCTTCATGTACATCATTCAGGCGCGCATCGTCGCTGACCTGCTTACGGCTGAAAATGGCTTTCACCTTATCGGCCAGGCTGTTGAGCACCGTGTCGGGAACGTCTTCAAATTCCAGTTCGGCCAGCGTGGCGGCGGAAAAGACGTTTTCAGGGTGGGCTTTAAAGCGCTGCAGCGGGTTGTGCTTCGCAGTGCGGCAGAATTCGAGATATTCAGTGCCGAGGCTCGCCGGGTCATCGGTGACAGCAAGGCCGACGAGGTAGCATTTGCCGGTATTGGCAAAATTCGGCTGAATTTCCATTGAGGTGTAGACCTTCTGCGCGGCTTTATTCATCGCGATAAGGTCATCGGTCGGGGTGATTTTAGCGAACAACGCCCACTTGCCGTTAAGCGCAGAATCGTCGTCAATCTTCTCGGCTTTCAGCTCGACCACATCGCCGTAACGCTTGAATATGCCATCGGGCAACAGGCCGCGCAGGTGTTCAAGGTTGATACGGCAACCGTAAACACGCGGGTCATAGGTTTCGGCCATTTCCTGAATATCACTGGCGCTGATAATGCGCCCGTCGCAGGTATCACCCTCGACGCCGATTCGAAAGAATTTTGAGACTTTTTTTGCCATTGTCAGGAGTCCTGAGGTTGGGGTTACTGGTCACCGCCAGTTTCCAGACTCAGGACACGCCAGACCACCAATGACGACTGGACAACCGCCCACACAACAGCACCTTAGCGAATCACTGACGGCCATTAAGTAGCCTTGCCCTGAATCCATTACGGCGAGGCATCAATGACCATTTCCACCGATACAACCTTGTTGCATGACCCGCGACGACAGGCATCGCTGCTTTACTGGCAGGGTTTTTCCGTGCCGCAGATTGCCGAAATGCTGCAGGTCAAGCGCCCGACCGTGCAGAGCTGGAAACAGCGCGACGGCTGGGATGGCATCGCACCGATTTCCCGCGTTGAAAGCAGCCTTGAGGCGCGCCTGATTCAGCTCATCGCCAAGCCGCAAAAGTCAGGCGGTGACTTCAAAGAGATTGACCTGCTCGGGCGGCAGATTGAACGACTGGCACGCGTTAACCGCTACAGCCAGACCGGCAACGAGGCCGACCTTAACCCCAACGTCGCCAACCGCAACAAGGGTGAGCGCAAGAAGCCGAAAAAGAATTTTTTCAGCGACGAGGCTATCGAAAAGCTGGAGGAATTATTTTTCGACCAGTCTTTCGAGTACCAGTTGCAGTGGTACCGCGCAGGACTGGCACACCGTATTCGCGACATTCTCAAATCCCGCCAGATTGGCGCGACGTTCTATTTTTCCCGTGAGGCACTGCTGCGAGCACTCAAGACCGGCCATAACCAGATTTTTCTGTCGGCCAGTAAAACGCAGGCTTACGTGTTCCGCGAATACATCATACAGTTTGCGCGACTGGTTGACGTCGACCTGACCGGCGACCCGATTGTCATTGGCAACAACGGCGCAAAGCTGATTTTTCTCGGTACCAACTCCAACACGGCTCAGAGCCATAACGGCGACCTGTATGTCGATGAAATATTCTGGATCCCGAATTTTCAGAAGCTGCGCAAAGTCGCCTCGGGCATGGCCTCGCAGAAGCATCTGCGCTCAACCTACTTTTCGACACCCTCAACGCTGGCGCACGGCGCTTATCCCTTCTGGTCTGGCGAGCTGTTCAACAAGGGGCGCAGCCGTATTGCCGACCGCATCGAAATTGACATCAGTCACCGCGCGCTCGCCGGTGGCCAGCTCTGCGACGATGGCCAGTGGCGGCAGATTGTCACCATTGAGGACGCCCTTGCCGGTGGCTGCACCCTGTTCGACCTCGACCAACTCAAACGCGAAAACAGTGATGAGGACTTTAAAAACCTGTTTATGTGCGAGTTTGTCGACGATAAAGCGTCGGTATTCCCGTTCGAGGAGCTGCAGCGCTGCATGGTCGACGTGATGGAAGAATGGGAGGACTTCGCCCCGTTCGCCGACCATCCGTTCGGCTCTCGCCCCGTCTGGATTGGCTACGACC
This sequence comes from uncultured Kluyvera sp., assembly GCF_902485085.1. Lineage (NCBI taxonomy): Bacteria > Pseudomonadati > Pseudomonadota > Gammaproteobacteria > Enterobacterales > Enterobacteriaceae > Kluyvera > uncultured Kluyvera sp. The sequence goes on along the minus strand of NZ_CABTJS010000013.1, from coordinate 12,506 downwards.
CGTCACACACTGGCGACAGCGCCGGGTGCGTCGTGCTCGCGCCGCCGGTGGTTTCTGGTGGCAAGTTCCGCATGCTGGAGCGCCACCAGTGGAAGGGCATGGACTTTGCCGCGCAGGCAGATGGCATCCGCAAACTGACCGAGAAATACAGCGTCGAATACATCGGCATTGACGCAACCGGCCTCGGCCTCGGCGTGTTCCAGTTGGTGCGCTCATTCTACCCGGCCGCACGCGGCATCCGTTACACGCCTGAAATGAAAACCGCAATGGTACTCAAGGCAAAAGACACCATTCGCCGCGGCTGTCTGGAGTACGACGCCGGAGCAACCGACGTCACGCAGTCGTTTATGTCCATCCGCAAAACCATGACCAGCAGCGGGCGCAGCGCCACCTACGAGGCCAGCCGCACCGAGGAAGCCAGTCACGCCGATATTGCATGGGCGACCATGCACGCCCTGTTAAACGAACCGCTTTCCGCCGGTAGCGGCATACAGCCTAAATCCATTCTGGAGTTTAATTAATGAAAAATAACGTTTTCTCACAAAGCCAGATTCAGGCAATGGCCGATATTCTGCACAATGACAGCTTTGACTATCAGGCAACATGGTTGCGTGTCGGGAAACTCAATATCGACCGCAGCATCACCAAATCGCGCCAGATTGGCGCAACGCAGCTCTTTAGCCGTGAGGCGCTGCTCGATGCGCTGACAACAGGCGATAATCATGTCTGGTTTGCTCACACTATTGAGCATGCGCGCGTGGCGCTGATGTACATGAGTAACCTTTCGGCGCGCGTCGGCGTCAGTCTTACGAGTAACGGCCACAGCCTGCAGCTCGACGACGGTGCGGTTATCAGCTTTGTCGGCGAGGAATCCCATTGCGCCGCACTGGCGGGTAATGTCTATCTTGATGAGTTCGGATGGTTCAATAACCCGCTAAGAGCTGCGAAAGTCGCGGCGGCTATCGCCTGCCATAAACGCCACAGCCTGACGATGTTTACCTCGCCCTCTGATAATTATGACGCTTTCAGGGTATGGAACGGCACAACCCGCAGGCACCGACCGTCACCGCTCATCAATACCGGCGACAGCGTATTTTGTACAGATGGTGTCTGGCGTCAGTCGGTCACTCTGGATGCAGCATGCCAGCGCGGGTGCAATCTCTTTGCGCCCGATGAAATTAAACACGAATACAGCGACGATGATTATCGCCTGCTGTTTGGCTGCGACTGGTCTTTCGCTGTTGCAGCGGGTGAGGTGGCAGCATGAGCAAGCGCAAGCCACGCAAACAGGTAGCCATGACCGCCAGCGCCCCGCAAAAAATGGAGGCGTTCACCTTTGGCGAGCCAGTGCCGGTACTCGATAAGCGCGACATTCTGGATTATGTCGAGTGCATCAGTAACGGCAAATGGTACGAGCCGCCGGTCAGCTTCTCCGGGCTGGCAAAGAGCCTGCGCTCTGCTGTACATCACAGCTCACCGATTTACGTTAAGCGCAACGTGCTCGCGAGCACCTACATCCCGCACCCGCTGCTGTCCCGTCAGGATTTCAGCCGCTTTGCGCTCGACTATCTGGTATTCGGCAACGCCTTTCTTGAGCAGCGCCACAGCGTTACCGGCCAGCTAATCAAGCTACTGGCCTCACCGGCCAAATACACCCGCCGCGGGGTCGACGATTCGGTTTTCTGGTTTGTGGAAAACTTCACTCTGCCGCATGAATTCGCGCCTGATACCGTGTTTCACCTGCTGGAGCCCGACATTAATCAGGAGATTTACGGCCTGCCCGAATATCTCAGCGCGCTTAATTCCGCCTGGCTGAATGAATCCGCAACGCTGTTCCGCCGCAAGTATTACCAGAACGGCGCGCATGCGGGTTACATCATGTATGTGACCGACCCGGCGCAGAGCGCGACCGACGTCGAATCGCTGCGCGAGGCGATGCGCAACTCGAAAGGGCTCGGCAATTTTAAAAACCTGTTTTTCTACGCTCCCAATGGAAAACCGGACGGCATTAAAATCGTGCCACTGAGCGAGGTCGCCACAAAGGATGACTTTTTCAACATCAAGAAAGCCAGCGCCGCCGACCTGATGGACGCGCACCGCGTACCGTTCCAGCTCATGGGCGGCAAGCCCGAGAATATCGGCTCGCTCGGTGACGTTGAGAAAGTGGCAAAGGTATTTGTGCGTAACGAGCTGTCGCCGCTGCAGGACAGGTTCAGGGAGGTAAACGACTGGCTCGGCATGGAGGTCATCAGGTTCAAAGAGTACACCCTCGACAACCCGGAATAATCCCTCTCAAGCCGCCAGCATGGCGGCTTTTTCATACCCCGCCACCATCACGTCTCAGACGCGCCACACGCGCACAAACACACACGACCACCAACGAACCAACAGCACCACGATAGCGCCATTACGAGGCGCTCAGACGATAATTTTTATCATTACGCGCCACCTCTGGCGCGCAATGCTTTCCCCGCCACGCCTGCCCACTTTATGGGTCGGTTTTAATGCAGTTGCATGACCACTCTGGAGCCGCGCCAGCTCTGGCGACGCACAACCAGAACGGGCAAGCCTGACGCATGCAAAACAATGCACCTGTTGCATGCACGGCTAAAAAACGGGAAATTCGTGGAAAAGTGGCATAAAAAAACCGGCTTTAATAGTACCGGTCTTGGGCGGTTGCTCAGGGGTAGGCTAACGCCTCGCGGGGCTCGTTGTTCAACCCCGCCAGCACTGAAAGCGAGTTTCAGCACCGGCGGCGTTTGTCATGTTTAATTGTCGAGTATTGAATCGACCTCGCCCGTTCGCACGTTGACGCGTGCTGCTACGGTCTGTTTGACCACGCCACCATAAGCATTAGTGCCGCGAAACGTTGTTTTTACAACGGCATGCGGGTCTTTATTCAAAATCAGATGGTAGACCGTTGAAACATGTTTATAAGAGGAATCATCATTCATACTGGCTTTTATCAGCTTCTCTAACGGGCGATAAGAGCCATCCCAACCGCTAAAATTACCCTGAAATTCGTCAAGGTTGATTTTATTATTCAGAGATTGTGGATCTTTCTCGAAGTCGTTGAAACACCACCCCAACACATCACTGAGCTTTAACGCATCATCTTTGGTAAAAGTGTACTCGCTCATACAGGCATAAAAAACATCGGTAGCGCTGGCCTGCACACCTTTGAATCCAACATAGTCTTTAACGATTTCGTGCCGGGTTTCTTTTGGCTCGTTGCGATATTCTTTGAGGGTTTTATCTGCGTACTCAAACGTTGGCGTAGCCGGTTCCGCTTTAACCGCCGGTACGTCAGTTTTTGCCACCGGCTGAGTTTTTTCAGTCGGCCATAAGATTGAGCCAATAACGCCCAGCGCCAGACAGCCACCGAGATAAACAGCACTGGAGCGCTTACGGCTCGGCATTCGAACCAGCGACGGCTTGATTAACCCGACGATAAAAGCAATAAAGAGAGCCAGAGATAAAAATGCTATTACGGTATCCATGATTTTCCTTTGTGTGTAATCCCCATACAAAACAACCCCATGCTATCAAACATGGGGTCGATGGTTGCACATTTTTCAGGGATTAACGCCAGCTCTCATCTTCCCACACTTCCTGAAGGATGCTATCCAGCGCTTCGCGGTCTGAATCTTTATCGAACCCCATCAGCTCGACACCGGTCATGGATCCCTTTTTAACAGTAACGCGCGTTGACGGGAAAACGGACTGTATTCGCTTGGTCAATTCGCACTGAAAAGCATCAATTACCGGCTGGCCGATTTTTTGGTCTTTATCCAACGTGATATTTACTTTCACTTTGCCCTCCTTTGCAAATGTTTCACCAACAGGCGGTGCGGAAAAAACAACAGAAAAATTATTATTTTTCATTAGGTTGCCTCTTGCTATTTCCGCAATTAGATTCAATGCGATTTCACGGTCTCTTTCCTGACAAGTACCTTCAGCAGTCAGACGCGCAATCATTTCGACCCGCTCAATCATAACGTGCTCATTTAGCTCTCTATCCACACAACCTCCACTACGAGATACTGTATAAACATACAGTAGCACGTATTGGCAAAAGGTGTGAAGAAAAAAATCACAGTTAAATACACTGTATGTACATGATATGGATGAATATTAGCGGTTACATTTTCGTTGCCAGCTCAGCTAAATCTGCAACACGATTAAGGATTTTCCGGGCTCTCGCCTGATGTGAAGGAGCTGCAGCAAAGATTTCACCTTTTGACGTTCCGCGCACCCATCGACCGTTAAAACAACTTTTACCACCGGCCATCAGGTGCAGGGCTTCGCCCCGGCTGATTGTGATGCCGGTTGTCAGATGTATCTCGTCGATAGTTTTCGTTATAGCGACGTTTTGCTTATCCGTTCCGTGGATGAATTTTCGCCGTGTTGTTGGCTTTTTCTTCCTGAGTCGGTTCGTCAACTCTCGTCTTTCACGCCGACTCAGCGGTTTTGTTAAATCGAGTATCGGTGGATCGCTTTCGCTTCCCGTACAGTTATTGACAGAACTCCGAGAGGGCGCAGAAGCGCCCTTAACGTCAACGGCCAAATCAACGGCACGCTTTGGAACAATCTTCCACTGCGTTAACCGGGTTAGAATAGGAGAGCCAGCACCTATCGAGGCATCGTAGACACCTTTGATGCACACAGTTTCTTCGCCATACTGATTAAATTCAGTTCGAGGTTCATACAATGTACGTACCTGTAAATCGTCACGGCGAACGAATGGTCCGCCTTGAGCATTCACATAATCAGCCCAGCGTCCATAGTGAGCAGCATCATGCACTGCGGCGAATTCAACACTGAGCGCCCTGGCTGTTTCAGGGTCAGCCATTCTGCGTAGCTCCCTGTATACCGTCACCGGCGCACCGCCGATAAATTGAAACTGACGGATGTGCCAGCGCGCCGCCCATGCTGAAACGGCGGGTGCAGTCTCTTTTAACAACTCACCACTTTCGTCATCGGTTTCACCATCGAGAGCATAACCGTCGATATTTTTGGAAATGTATTTAGCGACATAGCCAGTAGCACTGCCTTTTTCCGGGTCAATGGCCTCAGCATGGAAGCGCGCCTTTTTGGCTTTATCGCTTCTCAGTTCGTAGTGGTCTTCCTCCCACGCATAATCTCGGATGATGAGTCGCACACGCTCGACATCTTCCGGCAACATGAACATAAGCATATGCCAGTGCGGCGTTCCATCGTGATGCGGTTCAGCGACGCGTATTCCGAAAATGCGGATTTCTTCCCGGTGCAGCTTGGCGCGTATGCGTGCCCAAAGGCCTGTGAGATAGCTCTGCGTGTCTGACGGGCTTGCACCGTTCCATTTGCTGTTACGGTAGCCCGCTTTGGTGGTGGCGTGATATTTAGACGGTGCAGTCAGAGTATAGAACTCCCCGACATAACCGAGCTCATTACAGATATTTTCAAACCCACGAATGCGGGCCATCAGCTCACAGCGGCGTATTGCTGGATTAGCGACCGAGCCGTCGTATTTTTCAATCAGACTGATGCGGTTGCCTTCTTCGTCTTCGAGATCCAGCCCCTTGAGAAATTCGCGCGTGCGGCGCTTCTGCTCGCGCCAGTCGGTGACGCAGTTTTTACTCGCGTATGCGTGTCGTTTCTTGCTTACGTTGCCGACTGCAATTTGCAGATGTTCGCGCCATGCAGCCGCAATGCGTCGCAAGCGGCCGCGCCACCAAACCTCATTAAACATGCGCATTACTGCCGGTGCGATTTCATCCTCACAAAAATATTTTTTAGTCACACGCTCCCATTTCGGCGGTGTAACGTTGAATTGCAGGGAAATAAAACCGGCGCGCATGTACCAAGTGTACAGCGTTTTGAGTTCGCTAAATCCGGTGTCATCAATGTCGGCCAGTTCAGCGCGAATAAAATTAGCGATATCCGCGGCCAGCAGGTCAATATCGGCGCGCGACATATCCGGGAGGCGGTTAAATCTGGCGACCATATTGACCATGCGTGACGCCAGATATTGCATAAGCTGGGTATCAAAATGACCATCGAAAACAGCGGCTGATACATTGCTGTTGATGCCCGAGCACTCGTATTTTTTTGCGACCAGTTCAAGACGTGGTAATGCCTTTTTGCAGAAGCTGATTAAAAAGGCATTGGCTCGTTGACTGCCCTGATTTTGCTCCAGAACTGCAGCGGTGCGATAAACGTCAAAGCGCACACATTCTGGCTGGAGAAAAAGCACCTTTCTCGCATGCAGCAAAGCCGCGAACATACGGTCGCGGCGATGCTGTTGGTCATAGGTAAGATATGAGCTGGCTATTGCCGACCGTGGGGCATTCCACGGAAACGCGTAAACGACACCCGTCATTCACATACACCGGCATAAACGCTACTGCACACAGTTTTGTCGTTTGTAGCAGCGAGCAAATCGTACTGAGAACCGCCACGCGTAGTCATCGCCCAGTCACGATATGAAGCTATCCCATATTCTTCTACGGTAACAACTTCAATACGTTTTTCTGCTCGCCGCGGGTCGTGAGTCGAAGGGAAAAATGTTGAGTTTCCCCGACGTGAACAGGCAGCAACAAGACGTTCCCACTCTGCAACGCGCGCAATCTCCTCCGGCCAGCGAGCAAAAATCTCTGCCAGCTCAGATTTTCTTGCATGAATACATGGCATGCAGCCAACTCTGCTACAACCTTGCTGATAGAGTGGGTTCGGTTTAATTCCGTGTCGTTTAGCTAAGGCAAATACGTCTTCATGTGTCCAGTTAAGAATTGGGCGATACACATGCAAACCGGGGGTATTATCTGCATCCTCCTCCCACATAGGTAACGCAGCGCGGGCTGGTGACTCCTGAGCACGAACACCCTGCCATAGAATTACTTCGTCATATTTCTCCAGCGCTGGGAGTACAATCTTGTCCCGTACTGAGTCATGTTTCAGTTCCAGTGAACAAAACCTTGCTTTCGTGCTCGGGAACCGTCCTTTCCACATGCACAAATCGAGAAACGGATTACCGGTTGGCTTAAGGATTTCCAGTGCCTTTGCGATTCGTTCTGCAGCCTGCTCATGAGACATTCCGCATTCTTCAACGAGAGAGACAGGCCATTTTTCAGCAATGAATTTCCGTTTGCCTTCAATCCGCCGAGTAAAATCGGCTTTCACTCGAATAACCGGGCCGAGTCTGGATTCAAGATAATCCAGATACTCCATTGTTTGGGAATGCTCATGCCCGGTATCTGCAAAAACAGTGGTGCGCGGTACGTCGTTCTCTACCGCAAGAATCCATTGAGCAAGGCTGTCCTTTCCACCAGAAACAGAAACAATATTTATTGTGCTTTCAGCAAAGCAGCGGGAATCAATCATTTTTAACCGCCTTAAATGCTTCTTCACAGATAAAAGATAACTTCTCTATTTCCTCTGCCATTGCACTAAGGGAAATAATCATTGCCGTATGAATGTGGTGATGTACCAGACCAGAAATGAGCTGATTAATCTTCGGGTAATAACCGATGGTGTCGAGCCATTCCTCGCCAGCTTTATTGCCGGTCTTAACGACTTTTTTTTCATTCAGGATGAATTGATATTGGTCGCTGGTGATTACCCATTTATCACCTATTTCGATACGGATACTCATGCTGCACCGCCTTTTGCCAAAGCGTCGATAATGCCAAGAGTCATCCGGCAATCTGCTAATGCACGGTGTGCCTTTCCTTCAACGCTAACCCCTTCATGTGCAGCGGCATCAACTAATTTGTGCCATTTATAACCTTTAAATCGCCCTGGCTCGCCGCGATACTCTGCATATAGCATCATGGCGCAGGCCGAACGCTCATTTAAAAAATAACAAAAGCCGTCATTCTCAAGCCCATATAATTTCGCAGTTTGATATATAAGTCTTGTGTCGTAATCGGCGTTATAAATAACAAAGCCATACTCAAAAAATAAAGAAGCTACTGCGCCGTGAATATCTTTCCACGTTGGCGCATACATAACCATTTCATCAGTTATTCCATGAATGGCCGTAGCCTCTGCTGGAATTGGTTTAGTTGGTTTAACCAATGTATTTAGCATGATAAAACCAGCGCTATCTATTAAACAGATTTCTACTATTTCCGCATCATCACCCAAACCCGTAGTTTCGGTGTCAATAAATATACGGTCATCTTCAAGCCATTTTTTTGCACGCTGGCTAATAGTTGCATTGGTAATGCTCATAAAGCACCTCCGTTATAATGTTTACTTTTCAGCTCTAAGATTTCCTGACAGGTAACGCAGCACTGCACGCCCGGTATGGCTCGGCGGCGCGCTTCCGGGATAGGTGCATCGCATTCCTCACAGATAAATGCAGAAACCTCATGGCGACGGCTGCGCGCGTTGCTTATGTGGCGTTCGCGGTCTTCCTGCTCGCGCAGTTGTGCTAAATCCATTGCGTCGGCCATTAGTGAAGCTCCTGTGATTCGTTCTCAAAGCGAGTGGCTTCGCGGCGCAGTAGCTCGGCCGCTTCTTTGCCTGTCATATCTGAATTGGTAATGTGAACGGCCAGATCTTCGAGACGGATTGAAACGGCGAGAGCGCGGTCTTTGCGCTCTTCTTTTTTGGCTTCTTTAAACAAAGACTCCAGCAAGTGGTCGCCAGCACCACTCGGCGTTGATAAATAAATAGTTCGACTCATATATCCTCCTGTTTTTTGGCAAAAGAATGCCCGGCGGGTTTACGCCAAGTAATTACGTTTAATTAATTAACTATATCCAAATACAACAGCAGGTTTGCTTTTTAACTGCTTGATGATTTCGGCTTTTAATCCATCCTTAAATTCTTTGCAGCACTCCCACTCAGGGTCAACGCGAAGTATTGCGCCGTCGCGGGTTTTAATTTCAAAACCTTCCTCCATATTTGGAATCATGGCACCCAAAACAATTCTTAATTCATCGCGTGACATGTTTCACTCCTTTAATTACAAAGTGGACAATACGAATAATTAAAAAACCTGACGATTTCGGCGACTTTGTTTTCAGCCCTTTTAATAATTCGGACTGTGAGCGGCACGGGTGCCAGCGCTTGCCGTCCTTACCTGCGATCCAGCCGTGGCCGTAATGCATACCGGGGCTTTGCTTAACGAGCAGAGACGCAAATGACGGTTCACTTTTCAGCATACGCACCTCAAATCAGACCAAACGATGCGCCAATACCGCTCATGGTATCGACCACGCTCGACATAGCGGGATTAGTCTGCAGACGTGCATGCAGCGCCAGAGCCGACAATGACAACATGCGAATGCCGGAGTTAACGCTTTCAATCATGTTGTGCTTACGGGCAGTGGTCAGACGCTCATCAGATACCGCACCGCTCGCCAGTTCACCGAGTTCACTCATTGCGCGCATGACGTAAGACTGCAATTTATCTTTAGCCAGCTCATTAACCGGCACGCATGGCAGACAATGAATCTGCGCCAGAAAACCATCAACGAGGGTTGAGTCTTCGGTCAGGTCAGTCAGCAGCCACAATTCAGGCGGCGTGAACTGGTGAGGCTGTTCTGGGTTGAGCTTGTTACGTAACGTTTGAACATTCATACCCGCACGCTCGGCCAGCTTCGCCATGTTGTGACGCTGCGCAAAAGCCCGGCACGCTTCGTCATAGTGGGGATGTTTGGAAACCTGAAAATCAAACATGTTGCATCCTTACAATTCACATAAAGTGAATTAAGCACCGATGACGAGTTGAAAACGGGAATGTCCCAACGCCTTACGCAACTGCTCTTCTTTCCAGCGTGCGTAATAAATGCGAATCGGGCCACCTGCTTTCTTGCAGCCTTTACGGATTGTGCGGGGTTCGATTGGTACACAAGGGTTGTCGCCGGTTGTCCAGCGGTAGGCGGTGCGTTCAGAAACACCCTCAAGCTCTGCGAATTGTTGCAGAGTAACGATAGGTGCAGGCACTTTGATGATTGCGATTTCAGAAGCCATATTGCATGATTCCCTATTAGCCAAAGTTTGCAATTGATTTGACTCTGTTTGCCAACACTTGCCATCAATTGCGTGGGTTTAGCCAAAATATATCTCCCAATTGAGAGATAGTAAATAGGTTTTATCGAAATGAGAATAGATTCTTTAGGATGGAGCAACGTGGATGTACTTGACCGCATCTGCGAGGCGTACGGATTTTCGCAGAAAATTCAATTAGCTAACCACTTCGATATCGCGTCCAGCTCATTGTCAAACAGGTACACCCGAGGCGCTATCTCCTATGACTTTGCGGCTCACTGTGCCCTTGAAACAGGTGCTAATCTCCAGTGGTTACTTACCGGAGAAGGAGAAGCATTTGTAAATAACAGAGAATCGAGCGACGCAAAAAGGATTGAGGGATTCACATTAAGTGAAGAAATCCTCAAATCCGATAAACAATTGAGTGTTGATGCCCAATTTTTCACAAAACCGCTCACAGATGGGATGGCTATCCGTTCCGAGGGGAAAATTTATTTTGTGGACAAGCAAGCATCATTGTCTGACGGCTTATGGCTAGTCGACATTGAGGGAGCAATAAGCATTCGAGAGTTAACAAAACTACCGGGTAGAAAACTACATGTTGCAGGCGGGAAGGTTCCTTTCGAATGCGGCATTGATGATATTAAAACGTTGGGGCGTGTGGTGGGTGTATACAGCGAGGTTAACTAATGACCGTCCGTAAAAATCCGGCTGGCGGTTGGATTTGTGAACTCTACCCAAACGGTGCAAAAGGCAAACGTATCAGAAAGAAATTCGCTACTAAAGGCGAGGCTCTGGCGTTTGAGCAGTACACCGTTCAAAACCCGTGGCAGGAAGAAAAGGAAGACAGGCGCACGTTAAAAGAGCTGGTTGATTCATGGTATAGCGCTCATGGCATTACACTGAAAGATGGTTTGAAACGCCAGTTAGCCATGCACCATGCTTTTGAGTGTATGGGCGAACCACTCGCACGCGATTTCGATGCGCAGATGTTTTCCCGCTACCGAGAAAAACGGTTAAAAGGTGAGTATGCCCGTTCAAACAGAGTGAAAGAGGTATCGCCTCGCACGCTTAATCTTGAGCTGGCCTACTTCCGGGCGGTGTTCAATGAGCTAAACCGCCTCGGAGAATGGAAGGGTGAAAACCCACTAAAAAATATGCGCCCATTCCGCACAGAAGAAATGGAAATGACTTGGCTAACTCACGACCAAATTTCGCAACTGCTCGGAGAGTGTAACCGACATGACCACCCTGATTTAGAAACCGTGGTAAGAATCTGTCTCGCAACTGGCGCACGGTGGTCTGAGGCCGAGAGTCTGAGAAAAAGCCAACTCGCGAAATACAAAATCACATACACCAACACGAAAGGTAGAAAAAATCGCACCGTCCCAATCAGCAAAGAGCTCTATGAGTCTCTGCCTGATGATAAAAAGGGCCGGTTGTTCAGTGATTGTTATGGCGCGTTCCGGTCAGCTTTGGAAAGAACAGGTATCGAACTACCGGCAGGACAACTTACCCACGTTTTACGTCACACCTTCGCTAAATAGCTGCGCCTAATACCGCTACACTTTTGCCTGACCATGTTTTCCTCCGGGGAATGGGCTGGCGGTTTCCATAAAATGGCGGACCTTTTTCAGTAACTGCCACATTGAGCGGCACTGATGATTACGGGTTATCGTGTCATGAAGTGCCTGCCATAGCCGTTCCACATGATTCACCCACGGCGAGTAAACCGGCTGGTAAATTACCCTGAACTTGGGATTTGCTTTCAACCAGCGCTGTGTTTCGCGGCTTTTATGGATAATGTAGTTATCAACGATCAGCGTGATTGTTTTCGCCCGCCGGTAAGTGGCTTTCAGGTGCTTCAGCAGAGCGATAAACAGCGCTGAACTTTTGCTGTTGCCGCCCACGTAGCTGACTTTACCCGTGCCACTGTGCAGTGCGCCGGCCAGATAGTATTTTTCGTTCTGCCCCGGCGTCACTACCCGTTTCTGCTGTCCGCGCAACTGCCAGTCCGCACCGATTTTAGGATTAAGGTGGATATCCACTTCATCTTCATAAAATACCGGATGCTCTGCGCTGCATTCATCCAGCGCTTTGTGGATTACCGCCATCTTTTCATCTTTATGTGGGTCACGGATACGCAGAGTTGGCGCGGCCCTGCGCCATACAAGCCCCGCAGATGGCAACCAGCGGCGAACGGTTCCTGCATGTAACTGGCAACCGGTTATCTCATTGATTTTTATTGCCAGTAATTCGGTGCTCCAGCGTGAACGTTGATAACCAAAATCGCCGGGAGAATGCTTTATCAGCTCACGTAACAGGGTGCAGATATGTTCAAAAGGCCAGCGTCGGGAGCGCCCTGCGGGTAAGGATTTCAGGCCTTCAATACCTGAGTGCGTAAACCAGTTAATCCAGCGACCAACGGATGAACGGGCACAACAGAGAGTTCTGGCAACATCGCTGACCCGTTCACCCCGATGAAGCATCAGCATGGCCGTGAGTCTGCGGGCATGATTTTTATC
>NZ_CABTJS010000012.1:0-25107 GCF_902485085.1 uncultured Kluyvera sp. | reverse complement strand
TGAGCACAATTTACAGCAGACTTTCATATGGGACGGGAACCGCGTTGACTGGCTGCGGTGTCTCTGCAAAGGCCCATGCCGAAATAACTAAAGAGGTATCGTGGATGCTGGCCGACAAAGTGGCAGGACTCGGTTTAAGTGACTGGGCGATTATTGTCGGTATCGCATGCACCGTCATAACCTGCGGCGTGAATTGGTATTACCGACGAAAAGAGCGGGAGGACCGTCTTAATGGCTATGTCAACAAAGCTGAGGAATAGCGTTATTGCGGCGGTACCGCTTGGCGCTATCGCTATCGCTTCCGCGCTTATCACTGGCCCGACCGGTAATGATGGTCTGGAGGGTGTGCGCTATCAGCCTTATCAGGATGTGGTAAATAAGTGGACAGTCTGTTACGGGCATACAGGGCGCGACATCATGCTCGGGAAAACATACACAGAGGCTGAGTGCCGCATTCTTCTCAGAAAAGACCTGAATACTGTGGCGCGCCAGATTGACCCCTACATCAAAGTCCCAATCCCGGCAACAATGCGCGGGGCGCTTTATTCGTTCGCGTACAACGTCGGCGCTGGCAACTTCAAAACCTCTACGCTGTTACGCAAAATCAACCTGGGTGATACGAAAGGCGCATGCGATCAACTGCGAGTCTGGATTTACGCCGGGAAGAAAAAGTTGGTAGGGCTGATGACACGCCGTGAGATTGAGCGTGAGGTGTGTATGTGGGGGCAGGAATGAGCAGGTTAACCACAATAATCATCGCTGTGGTCATCTGCGTCATCGCGTCGCTTGGTTGGGCGGTTAACCACTATCGCGACAACGCCATCACCTACAAAGACCAGCGAGATAAAGCCACTGAAAAGCTGACCCTGGCTAACGCTACGATCAAAGACATGGAGGCTCGCCAGCGAGTTGTTGCTGAGCTGGATGCCAAATACACTAAGGACTTAGCTGATGCGAAAAAGCAGCTTGATGATTTGCAGCGTTGCGTTAGCGCTGGCAAGTGTGGGTTGCACGTCAATGCCAGATGTCCCACGAACGGAGCGACCAGCACCGGCAGCATGGGCGATGCTTCCCCCCCCCGACTTACTGACTCCGCTGAACGGGATTATTTCACCCTCAGAGAGCGAATCACCATCATTACCGGGCAAGTGAGCTACCTGCAGGATTATATCCGCACACTATGCCTGAATTAGCCTATTGCAAAAAAAAAGCCCCAGGAGCAAAGAATGGGGCAAGTATCAACACACAAATAACAGGGCACCAACATAACAAATAACTATTGTTAGTGTGGGTTTTAATCATTAACTGGCCTACTTTTCAGAATTTTCATTTTTAATTAAGCCTACAGACCAAAGCCTCGCATTAGCGGGGCTCTTTAACATTAAGTGAGTAAATCATGGAAAAACCACAAAACGATAGTGCAATCCTGCCTGTAGCAAAAGACTTTAAATTCTGCCTGGGTCAACTGGTGAACCTGCGCATTAGTGATGAGTTCGGCGAGGTACAGGCCCGCTCACAGCACGTAACTGGTGAGAATCAGTATTACGTTTATTACCAGGCTGCGAACAAATGCGCCACTGAGCGCTGGTATTCCGAATCCCAACTGGTAGCGGTTGAGGACGATCGCTCACCGGGTATGCCGGTCTTTGGCTGCGTTGAGTTGCCCGAGGGCGCTGTAGTCGAAGAATAACGCATTACAGCAGGCATTCACTGAGTGCCTGCGATAATGATGCTGGTGAGGATTCACGAATGCCAACTCTTAAAGACTTGTCTCAACAGCTGAAACAAGTTCAGAAACAGATACCGTTTGCCACTGCTCAGGCGATGACAAAAGTTGTACGCCAGATAGAGGTGGCTCAGAAGACGGCATTCGAACGACATCTGGAGAGCCCCACGCCGTTTACAGTTAAGTCAGTTGGCTCAGTGGCGGCAAGAAAGAACAATCTTACCGCGAAAGTTTTTGTCCGTGATACCGCGGCTGGTTATCTGGAACCATTCGAGTTTGGCGGAGAGCACAAGCTCAATAGCCAGGCTCTATTAAATCCCAAGAACGTTAAGCTAAACAAATACGGCAACATGCCGCGTAATAAGCTCTCACAGCTTAAAGCAAAGGAAAATGTATTCGTAGGTGAGGTTGATGGCGTTAACGCTGTCTGGCAGCGTAAGAAGCCAATGAAAGCTAAGAAGCGACGGGCCAAACGTTCCGCTAACGGGACGCGAAGACCGAAACGCAAACAGCGTTCTCCAAAGCTTTTGATCCGGTTTGGTGATGCGCTACCTGTGACTCCAGTGCTGGGGTATATGGATAGGTCCCATACCATGGCGAACGCACTGCTACCGTCTGCTTTAAATCAGGCGATAGCAGAAGCCATCAGGACGGCAAAATAAAAGCAGTAACTTATAAGCTAATTTCGCAAGCTTTTATGAAGCTGTTTACTGCAGTTGTCGATCCAGAAACATTGGCTGACATGGAATGCTGGTTTCCGCCATCCTTTGTTTGCACACCAACTAACACTTTGGATTTCGCCCCCTGAAGCTGCTTAAGCACTGTTTTTAGTTGGTCCGTGTCATCCGATTGAATCTGGAGGCTCTGAACATTACGTCTTGAAAGGGTAGCATCGAGCTTCACTGCGGTATTCCCGTCGACCTTCATTATCAGGTCCATTGGTACCTCTGATAGTGATTCGGTGCTTTTATCCATTTCAACGTATGCCGCCGATAGCTTTTCTTTAGTGCAGTCAAACACAATGGCGCCATTGTCGGATGAAACTTCGCCAAGCATCATTGCTTTCTTACCACCAGAGAAAAGGTCATCTTCAGTATTAGTCACCCACTGGGCATGAGCAATTGGTGATGCCAGCACTGCGGCTTCGAAAGTTATTTTGATTATATTGTTACCCATTACATTCTCCTTGTATTGAATAGGAATAATCATAGTCGGAGCGAATGGTCGAAGCCATTAAAAAAATGGGTCCTTCCTGAGACTTTTGTAAGGTACGGGCATTGCGCGCCGCGTTGTTTTCCTAGCTACAAAATTTGAATTTGTGTCCCATGTCCCATCATGGATGATCGTCAGGCATACCGCGCCAGCGCTGGCTATTCCTGTTTATTCCAGTGGGACATTTATGTGGGGCATTTGAAAAATGTCCCAGGCGAATGTCCCAACCACAAAATGTCCCAGGTGATGTCCCATGACAACGATGAATCAGAGCCAGTACGCACAACACTCGGGGGTTGACCGTAAGACCATCGGGCGCTGGATAAAAGCTGGTCGTTTCATCGTGATGGATGGTGACCTGATTGATGTTGAAGCCAGCGATGCAGCGCTAAAGAAAAATCGTGATGGTAAAGACCCGCGAGCTACGAACGCGAGAAAAAAGAAAACACCAGCCGCCAGTAATGATGGCGGTACTGAAATTGAGAAAGCGGCCCAGCAAATAATTCTTACCGAAGGTGCAAACCTGACCAGGGAAGAGGCTGCAAGGGTACGTGAAAACTATATGGCCCTGCTGGCAAAGCTTCAGTATGAAAAAGACAGCGGCCAAACAATTGAATTGGTCGCCGCCGAGGAGGTTCTTTTCAACGCCTTTCGCCAACAGCGTGATGCCTGGCTGAACTGGCCTTCCCGAGTGGCACCGTTGATGGCTGCTGATCTGGATGTGCCAGCGGACAGGATGACAGAGGTGCTGATTGAAAATGTCCACAAACATATCTCAGTCCTCGGAGAGCCAGAATTTAACCCAGCGGAAGATTGAGCGACTTAGGCTTAGTGTCCGGAAAGGATGGACTCCGCCACCGAGAATTAGCGTTGCTCAGTGGGCGGACGATTTCCGCAAACTAGCGAAAGAGGCAGGCAGTACTTCCGGCAACTGGGAAACCTCTACGGTTGAAATTGCGCGTGGGCCAATGCTGGCGGCAACCGAATCTGGCGTTCACGTCATAACGGTTATGTGCTGTACCCAGTTGATGAAAACCGCGTTGCTGGAAAACCTGTTTGGTTATTTTGCCCATCTTGACCCGTGTCCAATGCTTCTGCTGCAACCGAAAGAAGAAGCTGCTGAGCAGTTTTCGAAAGAGCGCATCACCCCACTGGTTAGAGTGACACCAGTACTGCGTAAAATTATTGGTGATTCAAAGCAAAAGAGCTCTAAAGAAACCATTCTCTACAAATCGTTTACTGGCGGCTTTCTTGCACTGGCTGGTGCAGGTAGCCCGGATAACCTTGCTCGTCGTCCTATACGTATTCTTTTGGCGGATGAGGTAGATAAGTATCCGATTACCCGTGAAGGTGATCCTATCGCCTTGGCGGAAGAACGAACTGCTACTTTTGGCCTTACCTGGTTGTCTGTCAGAGCTTGCTCTCCCACGGTTGAGGATGAAAGCCGTATAGCGGATAGCTATGCAGATTCTGACCAGCGCCGGGCCTCTGTTGTTTGTCCGCACTGTGGCCATCGACAATTTCCGGATTTCTTTAAGCACGTTCAATGGCCGAAAGACGGGGATAAGCATCTGACTAAGTCAGCCATGCTGTACTGTGAATGTTGTGGGGCTGGTTGGTCAGAGGGGGAACGGTTAAGAGCATTACAAACTATCCGATGGCACCAGACCCGTCCGTTTGAGTGCTGCGGCAATCGTCATTCGCCGTTGATGGACTATGACGCGGCCTGGCGAATTGTGGATGAGGGCAGTGTCGATAAAATATGGCGCTGGTCTGAATCCGAGCGTCACGCCGTCTATCGTGCGACGTGCCCGGATTGTGGGCGTGAAGCAGTTGATAACCATCACGCCGGATACCAGGCGTCAAAATTGTTTAGCCCCTGGCAGAAAGATAAACCATCTGATATCGCTGAGAAGTACATCAAAGCGAAAGGGGACCCGGACAAAGAGCAAGCCTGGTGGAATACCCAAATGGGGCTACCTCACAGGCCAAATCACGGTAAGCAGCTTCCGGTAGATATTCTTCTATCTCGACGTGAGGTTTTCCCAGCAAAAGTTCCGGATGGCGTTGCATTGCTGACGGCTGGAATTGATACCCAGGACGATCGCTTTGAGATTGAAGTAATTGGCTGGGGGAAAAACGAAGAGTCCTGGTCCGTTTCCCATGATGTTATCTATGGCGATCTCGAAACTGATGAACCATGGCGGCGGCTTGATGCATACCTTAAACAAGTATGGCGTAGGGCTGATGGTAGGGGACTAACAATCATGGCGGCTTGTCATGACTCCGGCGGTCACCATACTCAGAAGGTTTACGAGTTTGCAAAAGAACGACTCGGTCGCCGTATTTGGGCAATTAAAGGGGAATCGGCACAGAGCGGGAAACGAAACCCAGTCTGGCCGACAAAAAGGCCATCATCGAAAAGCAAGGCGCAATTCAGGCCAATCATTCTGGGTGTTAACTCTGCGAAGGATGCAATTCGTGGGCGACTGCACCTTGAACCGCCAGCGCCTGGTATGCCTGCAGCTGGATATATGCATTTCCCGGAGGATCGGGATATTGGTTACTTCAACCAACTACTTGCTGAGCGACTCGTATACAAGGTGGTTGCTGGACAGCGCTTCAGCGTTTGGGAAGCTATTCCTGGTAGGGCGAATGAAGCGCTGGATTGCCGCGTTTATGGTTACGCCGCGCTCTGTGGGCTTATGCATATGGGGCTGAAGCTGAACGTTCGGGCAGCAAATCTGGAAGCCGACCCCGATAAATTCCTGCCTGCTCCTACTAAGCAGGAAGAACAGATCAGCTACGAGCTACCCGGAGTTGTCATTGAAGAAGCTGCACCGGTTAAGCGTAAGCGAATGTCACAACTTCTGCCGAAATAAGGAAAATTATGTTTAACCGGAACACCAGTCTGTTGGCTGGCGCGATGACTGATGCACAGCTTAGAGATGCGCTTGCAAAAGCTCAGCAGGCTTACATTGAATTAGCAACCGGGAGCCACGGTGTTTCGTTTTCCTATTCTCAGGGGGACGGGACACGCTCCGTATCCTACCAGCAAAGTTCGCTGGCAGATTTGCTGGCTCTGATCCAGCTCCTGCAGGCGCAATTGGGGATTATCTCGCGTCCCCGGAAGCCAGCGAGGTTTAGATTCTGATGAATAAAGTACAGATTTTGGGCCCGGATGGGCAACCTATGCGCCCAAGTCGGCCATCGATGCTGGTGGGCGGAAGCCGCGTACCTTATGACGCAGCTGATTCATTCAGTGATCAGTTGGCAAATTGGCAGCCTGCTCTGTGGTCTCCTGATAACGAGATCAACATTTATCGGGATCGCATTGTTTCCCGCGCTCGCGATTTAGTCCGCAACGATGGTTGGGCAAACGGTGCTGTGACCCGGTTGCTGGATAACGCTGTTGGTGCAAATTTCCGACCCATTATGAAGCCTGACTATCGGGTTCTCAGAATGATTACGGGAAATAAGGCGTTTGACTCATCCTGGGCAGAGGAATATGGGAAAGCACTGGATGGACACTGGCGAACATGGAGTAACGATACCGGGCGTTATTGCGACGTAGAACGGAAGTTAACTGTTTCACAGATGCTGCGGTTGGGCTTTCGTCACAAGCTTATCGATGGCGATGCTCTGGCTATTCTGCAATACCGAACCGATCGGCTTGGTCGTGGGAGAGGTCGTTACGCCACCACAGTTCAGATCGTAGACCCTGATCGCCTCAGCAATCCTCAGCAGAATTTTGACATGCCCAACGTTCGCGGCGGTGTTGAAATTGATAATGACGGTGCACCAGTGGCATATCACATCAGGGAAGCCCATATGGGGGACTGGTGGAGCGGTGCTAAAACGATGACTTGGCAGCGCATCCCGCGCGAAACTGCATGGGGTAGACCGCACGTAGTTCATGATTTTGACCATGAGCGTGGTGCTCAGCATCGTGGTAATGGCATTTTGACTCCAGTGATCCAGCGTCTGAAAATGCTGGTCAAATATGACCAGAGTGAATTGGAAGCGGCAATTCTTAACGCCATTTTTGCAGCTTATATTGAGTCGCCATATGACCCAGCGATGGTTCAGTCAGCGTTAGGCGAAAATTATGATGAGTCAGAAATTGGCGCATATCAGGACGGGCGGGTTGAGTTCCATAACGACCGTCGGCTGACACTTCAGAATGGTGCTCGAATGCCCATTCTTTATCCTGGTGAGAAAATCACAACGGTGAACGCTGCCCGGCCTTAC
The DNA here is from genome assembly GCF_902485085.1 of uncultured Kluyvera sp. Classification (NCBI taxonomy): domain Bacteria; kingdom Pseudomonadati; phylum Pseudomonadota; class Gammaproteobacteria; order Enterobacterales; family Enterobacteriaceae; genus Kluyvera; species uncultured Kluyvera sp. The sequence continues at coordinate 17,918 of NZ_CABTJS010000012.1, read as the reverse complement.
AGTAACTTTGAAGTATTTGAGTCGGCGGTTCTCCGTAATTTTTCATCTGGTACTGGGCTATCTCCGCAGCAGGTTACGCAGGATTGGTCCGATGTTAACTACAGTTCTGCTCGTTCTTCGTTGCTTGAAGCCTGGAAAACACTAACTCGCCGTCGGGATGATTTCTCGACAGGGTTTGCTCAACCTATTCTCACCGCTTTTGTTGAAGAAGTTCACGACAATGAGGATTTACCTCTGCCTGCAGGTGCACCGGATTTCGTTGATGCCAGAGCCGCATATTCTCGTGCTCGTTGGATGGGGCCGGGGAGAGGCTGGGTCGATCCTGTGGCAGAGAAAAAAGGTGCAATCCTTGGTCTGGATGCTGGCCTTTCAACTCTGGAAATTGAAGTTGGTGAAAACGTTGGTGAAGACTGGGAAGAAGTTCTCGATCAGCGTCAAAGAGAAATCGAATCCTGCCTTAAACGTGGACTTCCATTGCCTAGCTGGGCACAGGCTGACCAGTTTGCTAGTCAGACAATTACCGATCCGGAGGAAAAGTGAATCTACCTCATTTGGCCCAGCGGCTATTTAATACCCCGCTGGCCTTACACCCGAATAAAGCCGAAGTCATTATGGCTGCCGTTATGGACCGCTTTGGTATTTCTCGGGTTGAATCATCCATGGCAATGATCGACGAGGATAGTTACGGATATGACGATAACCGGGGCCGGGAAACCAAACGTGACCCCGGTTATGACAACGTAGCTGGCGTGGCTGTTATCTCAATTACTGGAACGTTGGTGCAAAAATTAGGCTGTCTGCGCCCATACAGCGGTATGACGGGTTATGACGGAATCCGCCAGGCATTTCTAACCGCGCTGGCAGACCCGGAGGTAGATGGTATCTGTCTTGATATTGACTCACCTGGTGGTGAAGTCGCCGGGTGTTTTGACCTGGTGGACGAAATCTACAATGCCAGGGGAGAAAAGCCGATTCATGCCATTCTCACTGAGAACGCTTACTCGGCGGCCTATGCCATCGCCAGCGCAGCAGACCGAATTTCTGTTCCTCGTACCGGTGGTGTCGGCTCTGTGGGTGTTATTACGATGCATCTTGACTGGACCCAACGTATTAAAGAGGACGGTCTGAAGGTCACGATCATTACTTTCGGTAGCCGGAAGGCGGAAGGTTCACCCTATCGGGAGCTCTCTGCTGAAGCTCTGGAAGCTATCCAGCACGATATTAACGCCATGGGGGAATTGTTTGTAAACACGGTCGCCCGTAACCGGGGGATGAGTGCAAAGGTTATCAAAAATACCCAGGCGGCCTGTTATATGGCGGCTGATGGCGTAGAAATCGGACTAGCAGATGAGGTTTGCACTCCTGATGCTGCGTTCAGACATTTACTTCAAGTAACAGGAGCCTGAGATGGCGAAGAAAACTTTTAATTTTGCTCACCTGATGGGGTTTGGCAAGTCAGCATCTGAAGAGGATGAAGACAAAAAAGTCAAAAAAGCGAAGGCTCGTAAGGCAGAAGAGGACGAGCGCGACGAAGACGCTGAAGACGATGATGAGCGTGACGACGACGCGGAAGAAGATGAACGCGACGAAGACGCAGAAGACGACGATGGCGATGACGACGACCCGGATGCTGAAGAAGACGATGGCGATGATGGCAAAAAGAAAGACGGTAAAGCTGCTCGCCAGGCTCGTGCATCTGAGCGTAAACGTTGTGCCCGTATTTTCGGCAGCAAGCATGCTGCGGCTAACCCAGCGCTTGCGGCTTCACTGGCTTTTAATACTGGCATGAGTTCGGCGGCAGCAATCAGTGTCCTGGCCTCTTCAGCTCCGGCACAGCAGCAACAGTCGACCCATAAACGTTCACTTGATCAACGGATGCATGAAAATCAGGTTCGCCTGGGCCCGGATGGCGGTAAATCTTCTGCGGGGAAATCATCGCTGGTGGAGAAAATGACCGGCCTCTATAACTCTACAACAGGAGCGAAGTAATGGATCAATTTGGTCAGAACCCGTTTGCACCGGGTATGAAAAGTTCTCTATTTGTACCAGATCAACTGGTCGCAGGGCCCCTGCAACTTGTTACGGATACCGTGACAGTCACTGGCGGGGATTACAAACGTGGCACCGTCCTCGGAATGATTACGGCAAGTGGTAAATATACTGCTTGTTTAAAAACGGCCAGCGATGGCAGCGAAACACCATGCGCTATCCTGGTTGATGACGTTAATGCAGCTACCCATGGCGACCAGTCTGGTGGTGTTTACCTGATGGGTGAATTTAACCAGAACCGTATCACTATTGATGCGTCCTGGACCATTGCAGATACTAAAGCAGCACTGAGGCCGCTGGCCATTTTCCTTAAAGATAGTACCCAGGCTCCAGTTTCCTGATTTAAATCCCCTTAAACAATTTCTCTGCTTTTTTGCTTTAACCGGCAGGGGATCGCTCATTCCAAATTCCTGCCGGGTTTACCCGGCATTATCAAGAGACTGATTATGGAAAATATTTTTGATACCAGTGTGCTGGTGCAACTGGTTCCTAACCTGAAAACCAGCCAGAACTGGCTGCTTGACCGCTTCTTCCCTAATGTCGTTACTTACGAAACGGAAGAAGTAGCCATTGATGTCGATGTAGGTCTGCGCCGCATGTCACCATTTGTATCGCCGCTGGTAGAAGGCAAGTTGGTTGAATCCCGAAAATACCAGACCAATACGTTCAAACCTGCGTATATCAAAGACAAGCGAGCGCCGGACCTGCGTAAACCTATCCGCCGTCAAATCGGAGAGCGCATTGGTGGGGAATACACTGCTGCCGAGCGTGAAATGCTGAACCTGCAATTCGAGATGGCCGACCAGATTGACATGGTTAACCGCCGTCTGGAATGGATGGCATCCAGTGCACTGGTATCCGGTACCGTAACGGTTACGGGCGAAGGCTATGAAACCAAAGTGGTTAACTTCGGTCGCTCCTCTGAGTTGACCATTACTCTGAGTGGTTCGGACAAATGGCCCACTACGGTTGCTGCCGGGGCAACCAACACCCAGCCATCTGATGATATTGAAGAGTGGCAAACGCTCATTTTGAAAGAATCAGGAGCGGTTCCCACGGATTTAGTCTTCACCAATAAATCCTGGAAGGCATTCCGCCTTGATACCACGATCAAAGATAACGCTATTACATTCCCGGCGCTGAGCCCTTACGGTAATCAGATTAATGCTGGGCCACAGGCGATGAAAGGCGCGGTGTATAAAGGCCGTTGGGGTAACTTTGACCTGTGGTTATACAACGACTGGTACATTGACCCGTTGGATGGTGCTGAAAAACCGATGATCCCAGATGGTGCGGTGATTATGAGTGGTGCAGACCTGATGGGGACTCGTGCATTTGGTGTGATTCTCGATCCAGCATTCAACTATGGCCCGTTGGCGTATGCACCAAAATCCTGGGTAAAAGAAGACCCAGCCCAGCGCCTTATTCTTATGCAATCTGCACCGCTGGTAATCCCAAGTCGTGTGAACGCATCTCTCTGTGCAACGGTGGTGTGATATGTCAAAAACAACCAAACAGCCTGTCGCAGCTGAATTAAATGCTGAAGATGTTGTTAACGATCTGAATGCTGAAGGTATCAATTCGGTGGAGGTTATCGCTGCCGACGTTCTCAACGCTGGAGGCGAAAGCGCAGGCTCTGAGGGTGATGATTCTGATGAGGAAGAGAGCGCTGATCCTGAATATGTTGTCCTTACGGGAAATAGCATTCGCCATAACGGTGAAGTCTATCGTGAGAACACCATCATCCCGGTAACAGGGAAAGATGCGGAACGTCTTCTGAACGCCGGAATTATCGCTGATGTCAGCGTGTTGCGTCAGCGCGTTCTTGCTGCGAAGCCTGCGGTAACTGTCACTACGGGGTAATGCCATGGGGGTGGACTGGGATTTACATCTCTTAAGCCCGTTACATGGCATTTTTGGCGATGAGCATGAGTACCGCCCTAAAGGCGGTACCCCTTTTCTGATTAACGGAATTTTCGATCGTGGTTATGCTGCCGTGACTGAAAATCTTGACGGTGATTCAGCAATAAATACAACGAACCCGGTTCTCGGGGTACGCGATGCGGAGTTCATAAACTTAGGCAGAGCACTCCCGGTGGTATCCGATCGTGTGTTTATTAAAACCGTCGGCGGAAAGCCTGTTAATCAGTTGTTCGTCGTGATGAACGTTGAGCCAGATAGCCATGGCGGATCGAAACTTGTACTTAACGTAGCGAAACAACGATGAATGCTTCAGACATTCGAAAGATGGTGGTTCTGGCTCTGACCAACACCACAGACGCGGCTGCTCGTGTCTTTTCTCCGCGTGACTGGCCTACATCTCCGGTGGAATATCCTGCCTTACTCATCCAGACCCCTTTCGATCATAAAAAGTCGATGGGGCGAAATACGCCGTCCTTCACTACCGTGACAACTGTCCGTATTACTGGCCGGGTACAGGAGTATGACGGCGAAACGGATGATGATGGAGCAATGCGAGCTGAAGTGGCGCTGGAAGACTTGCGTGAGCAGGTAGAGCGAGCAGTCATCAACAGTTATGAACTGACCCGGAAAATACAAAAGTACGCTGAAGTTCGCTCAACAATCAATGTTGATGCAGACGGTGAGGCTCATATGGGCCAGCTGCTGTATGAAATTGATATCGAACATTACCAGGGGCCGGAAGATTTCTACCCGGTTGAAACGGTTCCCCTGGAGGGTATGGATATCACGATCGCAATGCCGGATGGCACCCCGCAACCTGGGATTAGTATCAACCTTCAGGAGTAAATCATGTTTGTAAAACCGAATAATGGGCTCAGCGTTCGCTGCCCCGTTAAGGGCAACTCTTTGCCGAAAGAAGGCGCAGAGGTTCCGGATAATACCTTCTGGCGTCGCCGTCTGAGTGATGGTGATGTGACTGTAGCGAAACAGAAAGCCGCTGCAAAAGGTGATTCACATAAAAATGAGGGAGATACTGAATGACTGTTCCATTCGCTCGTGTTCCCGATAATCTGCGGGTCGGGCTGTTTTTCGTTGAGTTTGATAACTCAATGGCGAATAACGCCACAGCTACGCAGCGCACTTTACTGATCGGTGGGATGCTTCCTTCCGGCTCCGCTACAGCTGGTATTCCTGAACGTGCTTCCTCTCCTGATACTGTCGGTGATCTTGCCGGGAAGGGTAGTATCCTTCATGCGATGATGACGGCGTATCAGAAAAACGATACCGCCGCAGAAGTCTGGATTTTGCCACTGGAAGAAGACCCTGACTCGATGACCGTTGCAACGGGTTCGATCAAGGTCACCAGTGCACCAACGGCAACCGGTGTTATTTCACTGTACATCGCTGGTGAGCGAATTCAGCTTACCGTTGTGGCAACGGACACCGTTGCTTCGATTGCCACGGCTCTGGCTGCTGCAATTAACGCTAAAAGCATCCTTCCAGTAACAGCCAGCGCGACGACCGATACCATAACACTGACGGCTAAAAACCTCGGTTTGGTTGGTAATGGTATTGATGTTCGCCTGAATTATCTCGGCCTTCCCGGTGATGAGTGTACGCCTGCAGGTCTGGAATTGACGATCACTGCTATGCATGACGGTGCTGGAGCTCCTGATCTAACTGGAGCGCTAGCAAACCTTCAAGACCGCACGTTTGACTTCATTGTTAATCCATATGACGACACGAGTTCTCTGGATGCGATGAAAGAGTTCTTATCCGATATCAGCGGTCGTTGGGCGTGGGATAAACAACTCTACGGCCATTCTTTCGGTACTACTGCCGGGACCTATGCTCAGTTGGGCACAAAAGGAGAGGTGCGTAACAACCAGCACGAAACCCTGATGGGCGTGAACAAATCACCATCACCAACCTGGTTATGGTCTGCCGGGTATACAGGCGCTGCGGCGGTCAGCTTGCGTAATGATCCGGGCCGTCCTGTTCAATCGCTGGCTATTTTGGGTGTGCTGGCTCCGGCATTACAGGATCGCTTTGAACTGACTGAGCGTAACAACCTGCTATACAGCGGCATTTCTACGTTCACGGTCGATGACGACGGTACTGTTCGCATTGAAAACCTGATCACTACATATCAGAAAAATGCATACGGCGATGCGGATGATAGCTATCTGGAAGTAGAAACACTCTTCAGCCTGATGTTTGTCACCCGTTACCTTCGAACCGCAGTAACCAGCAAGTTTGGACGAATGAAGCTTGCGGCTGATGGTACCCGCTTTGCTCCTGGTGCTGCGATTGTTACCCCGAACATTATCAAAGCTGATCAGATCGCCGAATACGGAAAGCTGGTGTGGAACGGGTATGCACAAGACAAAGAGGCATTTGCTAAAAACATTATTGTTGAGCAGAACGCCAAAAACCCTAACCGCGTTGATGTGTTGTGGCCGGGAACGCTCATTAACCAGCTTCGCGTTTTCGCGTTACTCAACCAGTTCCGCACTCGCGCTGAATCAACAGGAGCTTAAACGATGGCAGGTGATACTTCTAACCGCCTGGCGGGGACCGCGTATGTCACCGTTAATGGTGTGACGGTGATGGTGGAGGGCTCCTTTAAATATCAGGTGTCTAAGGTAAACCGCACGACCTTAACTGGGATGGATGGTGTTCATGGGTATAAAGAAAAGCCTGTAGCACCTTACATTTCAGCCCGTTTACGTGATAGCGGCGGCACTAACGTCCAGGGTTTTAGCGAACAAACCAACGTCAACATCGTTGCCGAACTGGCAAATGGTAAAACGATTATTGGTGAAGGGCTCTGGACGGTAAACGTTCAGGAAGTGGAAAGCGAAGATGCAGTGTTTGATGTTCGCTGGGAAGGCCGGGAAGTAACGGAGAACTGATATGGCTGAATTAGAACGTGTAAAAATTATCCCTCTCGTGAAGCCTCTTGAGGATACGACGAAAAAAATGACTTACCCGGAGCTTGAACTTAAAGCACCGACTCTCAGTCAGGCCGAACAGTTTTACGAAAAGCAGGCTGCATCTACGTCCCTCGCAGCTATGCGTTTGCTCATTGCGCTCGTAACAGATACGCGAGAAATCGTTCTGCAGCCAATGGACTTCATTGATTTTCGCAAGTGTGAGGAGTATTTGCTTAGTTTTTTGACCTGGAAGGCCTGACAGCCTGGCAGGAAGCGGCAGCTGATGTCACGTATTACTTCCGCTGGACAGAGGACAGGGCGTGGGGAATGACCCGCGCCCGATTGAAATGGTGGGTAGCCCAGGCAGCCCGAATCAACAAACTCAGGAACTCTGAAGACGATGAGTAATGTCTTTGATTTTGAGCTGGTGGCTAATGATCAGGTCAGTGATGTTATTGACCGTATTAATGAAGCTATCCGGGGTCTTGAACCTAAGCTTGATAAAACTAAAGAAGGGCTTCAGTTAGGTGGACAGGAGACAGTTGACGGGCTGAATGGCTTTATTTCACGTTTTGAAAATTTGTCCAAAAGTGCTAGGGATAACGTACAGTTTATCGGGGATATGGTCCCTCCCTTGAAAATGGTAGGGGAGCTATCTGGTGAACTCGGCTCACTAGGTATTGTTGGTGCTGCCGGGTACGGTCTCAAACAAGTTGCCTATGGCTTTCGCGAAGCGTCTAGGGAGGCATATAACCTGGACGTTTCATCAAAAAATGCTGGTATGCGTGTAGACGACTATTCTCGTCTTGCTGGAGCTATGCGCATCCTCGGTGCTGATAGTGAAAGCGCAAATGCTTCTATTGATGGCATGGCTAAGACACTGAAAGAAGCAGCCAGTGGCGCTAATGGTCAGGTGCTCGGTGCTCTCGCACAAATTGGTGTCCAGATACAGAAAAACAATGATGGTTCTGTTGATACGCTAAAAACGTTACAGGAAATCGCGCGTGTCTTTCCTACGTTGCGCCCTGAACAGCAGAAGTCAGTTGCAGATGCTCTTGGACTGACTCCTGAAATGTTGGCACTAATGCGTGAAGGTGAGCGCATGAAAAGTCTGCTGGCAAAATCTGATGAGTTTGGCCTGACAATCGACCCTGAACTAAACCAGCAGCTTGGCGATATCAATGGGACGATGAATGAACTCAGCGCTTCCTGGGATGGTTTGTGGCAACGTTCTAAGAATAAATCACTGACAGCCTTACTCTCTGACGGGTCAGTAAAAGACGGTTTGGAGGGGGTAACCGATCTTTTCACCAACGGTGATTTTACTGGCTTGTCGCATGCACTGGGATTTGTCAGTAGCGATAATGCGAAAAAGCTGCGGCGTATCCAGGGGGATAAGGAACTTTACAACAGTCTCTCGCGGCGTGAACGTGGGGCTGTGGATGGCGGTTTTTACACGGACGCTGTCAGCAAACGTTACGATGCTAAATATCGACCTGGTGATTTAGCTGAACAATTGAATAGTGATTTGGCCGCAATAAATCGTCCTGGTATTGGTGGGAATAATAATGTTCCATACAATCAAGGTGGGCAGTATGACTCCATTTTCAGCTCTGCTGGAAAACAATGGAATGTTGACCCTCGTCTGCTTAAAGCGATTATGAAGCAAGAATCAAGTGGTAATCCGTATGCCGTGAGCAGCGCCGATGCTCGCGGTTTAATGCAGATTATGCCATCAAATTTCAAAGCTACAGGTGTAACAGATTGGACGGACCCTCAGCAGAATATTATGGCTGGTGCTCAGATTTTGTCTGAGAACTTACAAAGATCGGGTGGTAACGTACCTCTTGCACTTCGTTACTATAATGGCGGTTATGATACTAGACGATGGGGAAGACAGAACCAGGCTTACCCCGGTGCTGTGCTTGCACACTATCAGAGTATTATTAACAGTGAATCTAAAAATGATGGTGGTATATCCGATGCTGGAATCTATCCTCCGTCAACAGGTGGTGCTGACGGTGGCGGGTCCATCATTACTGCAAAAAATAGTGGAAACGGGCAGATGGCGGACAACCTGGCTCGTTCTCTGAAAGAGGCTATGTCTGACCAGAAAGTAAAATTGGAGATTACCCTGGTAAACGATAAGGGAGAGAAAAAAAGTTACAATGTAGGTAACAATGGTAGGATAACCACCCCAATGAACTATTAGCTGTACCCATTAAAAAATGGTTTCTGATGACAAAATTGGCCAGGAGAGGCACACTTCTAAACCGTCAGTAGCGTTTCTGATTTTATATAAACATATAGGCTGGTGGATAATGAGTGTTTATCAAGGGTTGATTGCTTTGTTGGTCGTCTTCTTCATTTCCCTTTTTATATCTTTTGGGAAAGAAATAAGTAAGAAAAGGACGATTTCAAGATTCATCACGGTTATTTCCTCTGTGATATTAGTTGTCTTGTTTTTCTCTCTGCGTAGTGAGTTGTCTGAAATAGATAAGTGTAAGATTGAATATCAAGGTTTTTACACGAATAATGCACTATGCTACGGGAATGTTAATGTCACACATAACTACTTAGAGACGAGTGGTATAAATGTTGTTGGCATTATGAATACATCTCCAGATTCCGCCGTCATAAAAACGGAAGATGGACGAACGCTGATTGTTACAAAGTCACCAGGAGGATTCGCGGTGCATCAGTAATGGTCTAACAAATTAATACAAAGCCGCCATTATTGGCGGTTTTTTTATTTGGAGGTCTGATGCCAATTATTCAGGATGCTATTACCTCTCTTATGGGCGGCGGTGCGAGTGATGACTGGCAAAGTCAGCTGCAGCCAAGCTCTTTCAGGGGTATCCCTTTTGCAGTTGTTAATGAAGAAGGGAGCCATGGCCGTCGCCAGGCTATACACGAATACCCATACCGCGACACAGCATGGATAGAAGACCTTGGGCGAGGCACTAGACGGTTCGTTATCCGTGGTTTTCTGATTCAAAATAGTTTGGTTTACGGCGGTGGTGATGTGATCACCCAGCGCCAATCACTCATAGCCGCTTGTGAAGAAAAGGGAAGCGGTACCCTGGTCCATCCAATCCTTGGCGAATTAACTGTATCTGTTCCTGAAAATGGTTTTCGTATTACCGGATCAATGGAAAGTGGTAGGGCATTTGAATTTACCCTTATGGTGATTGAGTCAGGTGCAAAGGTTTTTGCCATCACAGATGGAACCGCAGCTGGCGACACTGTAAAAACAAATTATCTAAAAATGGTTACTACGGCTGTGGCTAGTACACTTGCCCGGATAAAAGGTGAAATTCGCGGTGTAACGCAGGCAATTAATACCATTAAAGGGACCGTTACTTTTTGGACGTCCATGGTCGACAGCACTGTGAGTGAAGTGACCAACGTCAGCAATATCCTGAAATCCACTTTTGGCAATACTAAATACGGCAGGTATAGCAAAGGCTCTATTGGTGGGAGCTCTTCATCTATCGGCGGTACATCATCCACCGCTGATGTCGATGACGAACAGGCATTAACTGATTTGGTTACTGCGCAGTCAATCATGGACCGTAAAAATATAACGGATACTGTTGGTGAGTTGAACAACTCATCCACTGCAGATGAATTTGTTCAGGGAGTTGCTGATGTTGTTAACTCCATTCTGAACAGCGCTGGTAGTGTGAATGACAGGATTTCGGCACTGGAGAAACTCGCTAATTCCACAAGTACTGAATATCAGCAATCTGATAGCAGTAAAGCAATATCCGCGACCATCAATACGTTGATTATTGTGTTGTGTACTGGAGCAATGACAAGCTCAGCCGCCGATGCAAACCCGACTAGTCGTGATGAGGCTGAACATTTAGCGCAGCGTGTTTCTCAGCAGTTGGACGAAGCATTGGTAGTGGTTGGCGATCGTGCAGATGATGAATTATATAACGCTCTGCTGAGTATCAGGACCGCTTTTATTTCGACAATTATGGAACGCTCATCGGGATTAAGTGATTTGATGTCGGTGACAATGACGCAGCCTATACCCGCACTTACCCTAGCAAACCGCTTATATCAGGATGCCTCTCGTGCCGATGAGTTAATTCAGGAGGCGCGCATTCCGCATCCGGCATTTATGCCGCTTACGATGAAGGTGCTGAGGCAATGAGAACAGACAATGATCAGGATGTCGTTTCACTTACGGTTGGCGGCAAAATCATTGAGGGCTGGGATTCCGTTCGAGTAACAAGGGGAATAGAGCGTTTTCCTTCTGATTTCGATCTGGGCCTGATGGATTATTACCCAGGCAGTGACAATAAGCAGCTGGTTGAAGAAGGCATGCCTTGTAGCGTTACCATAGGCGATGATCTGACAGTTACCGGCTATGTTGATGACTGGGAGCCAGCAATATCACGCTCTCGCCATGAAGTAAGAGCCACTGGTCGTAGTAAGTGTCAGGACCTTGTCGATTGTTCAGCTGAGTGGCCCAATAACGTTATTAATACCAGCAATGCTCTTGAGATTGCTCAGCGCCTGTCATCGTACTATGACATTGATGTTTCGACTGATATCGATGATTTAATTAAGGTCCCTCAATTCACTATTAACTGGGGCGAATCACCGCAGGAGATCATTGAAAGGGTTGCCCGGTGGTCAGCATTGCTTTACTACGACCAACCCGATGGAAATTTGTTACTCACTCGTGTGGGTACTCGGCGGGCTGCCAGTGGTGTTGCAGAAGGCGTGAACGTTGAACAGGCATATTATCGCAGGTCAATGGCTGATCGGTTCTCTGACTACGTTGGTGTTTCTATGGGGATATCACCAATCGCCGGGTTTTCACCTGATACAGCTTATGACGCGGTAACACTGGCTACAGCAAGGGACCCTGAAGCCGCGAGAATGCGTTATAGAAAGCATATTTCCATTATCGAAAGCACGTTGATGGCTTCTCATCAAGCACAGCAAGCTATTGACTGGGAAATGAACCGCCGATATGGGCGATCAAAACAATTATCCGTAACTATCGATTCCTGGCGAGATAAAGATGGAAAGCTCTGGGAACCAAACACTCTGATCCCGGTTGACCTTCCGACACTACAGCTTCCTGATACTGAATTACTCATTGCTGAAGTGACTTATATGCGAGACGACAATGGCACACATGCGCGTTTAGCGCTGATGCCACCGGAAGCTTTCGCTATCCAGCCTTATGCCTTTTATCAGCAGATTCCAGGACTAAATACATGAACCAGAATTTGAAAAAAGCAGCCGTGCGGATTGCAGGGATACTGGGGATTGGTCGGATCACATCTCAGAAAGACGGTGGGGAAATTCAAAGCGCTCAATATCAAACCCCATTGGAGGTTGCCAGTGCGCCTCGGATGGCTGATTTCGGGTTTTCATCAGGGCTTCCAGTAGGCACTGATGTGGTTATTGCTTTCCTTGGTGGGGATCGCTCCAGCCCAGTAATCATCGCATCAAACCATCAGGGATATAGACGAACCGGTCTGAATGCGGGGGAAACAGTCATCTATAACCAGTGGGGTTTGGAAGTGTTGCTTACTGAAAACGGCGTTTTTATTGATGCGAAAGGGAAAAACGTTGAAGTAAATAACGCAACCAACGTCACCATAAACGCCAGCGAGGGAGTCCTGGCAAAAACCCCGGTTTTAAAGTGTACCGGAGACATTATTGATAACTGTGAGAGTAACACACGAACGCTTAAAGAACTCCGCGAAGCTCACAATGACCATGACCATGTAGTTAAAGGTATTCAGAAGGGCGACGACGAAGCCACCAGTGAGAAAACAGAGGAGCAGGTTCAATGAGTGATTTTGCTTCCTTCTGGAACGTGGATGAAATGATTGCCGACTGGCAGGAAGGCGCGGGGATGTTATCTACCGATCATGACCTCCAAACGGTGATTTTGATCAGCCTTTTTACCGATCGCCTGGCACGTTCTGATGATGATTATGGGGATAGCGACCGTCGTGGGTGGTGGGGTGACACAGGTGAAGATCAGCAACTTGGTTCACGGCTTTGGTTATTGCGCAGGGAAAAACTGACGACCAATGTGGCAATAAAAGCTGAAACATACGCGCTGGAAGCTCTTAAATGGCTGAAAGATGATGGGGTTGTAAGTGACGTTATCCCAGTAGGCCAAATCGTTATGCCAAATCGCTTGAACCTTATTATCCGGTATTTATCGCCGGGGAAAGACTGGCAGGAAAGCAGGTTCTACTGGATATGGGAGAAACTTTAAAATGCCGTTTAAGCGAAAGACTCTGAGCGAATTACGAGAAGAAAACCGTAATTTTCTTCAGGCTGAACTAGAGAACGTAGGCTCTCTTCTTCGTTTTGCCAACCTTAAGGTTGTTGCTGATATGGATGCGGGGATGGCACACCTGCACTATGGCTACCTTGATTATATGGCGCTTCAGTCCAATCCTTTCACGGCAACGGATGAAAGTCTGGCTGGATGGATGGCCTTAAAACGCGTCTATAGGAAACCCGCCAGCGCAGCTAAATCAAAAGATGTGAAAGCGGTCGGGGCCGCAAACCGTATTATTCCAGCCGGAACGATTTTGAACAGGGGGGACGGATATCAGTATACGGTTGATGCGGAGATCAAAATTCAATATAGCGGGGAAGGGCATGGAGGAATAACCGCTGTTTTACCGGATGTCACTGATGATGTTACTGGAGGCGGCGCGATCGGCAATGCCGATGCAGGAACGGTTCTCACGCTTGATGTAAACATTGCGGGAGTTGAGTCTCAATTAACTCTAATTGAAGCAGCTACAGGTGGCGCTGATATCGAAGATGAAGAGGCTTTCCGGAGTCGTGGCCTGCTTTCATGGCAAGAGCCTCCTCAGGGGGGAAGTGATACCGATTATAAAAAATGGGCTTTGGAGGTCTCTGGAGTCACCCGAGCCTGGGTAAAGCGTAGGCTTAATGGTGCAGGCACGGTTGGTGTTTACATTATGTGTGACGGTAATCTTAATGACGGCTTTCCTGTTGGAACTGATGGGATATCACAGCTTGAGAATTGGGGGGCTGTAAAGGCATCCGGTGATCAGTTGTCTGTCGCCGACCATATTTATCCGCTCCAGACTGATACTGCAATTATTTTTGTTTGTTCTCCTATCAGAAAGATCATTGATTTTGAAATAGCAGGTATAACGGATGCTGATAACACTGTTGTCAGTAATATTAAAAGCGCTTTAACGACTCTATTTTTTGATGAGGCCAATCCGGATGGGACCGGGAAAATTGACCTGTCCGATATCAATAAAAGCATCAGTAATGTAGACGGAACGAAGGGATATATTCTTAATAGTCCGTCATCAAACATCACTTTTAGTGTTGGTGAAATTCCGCTGCTAGGTGAGGTGGATTTCGTATGAGCCTTTACTCACAAAATGATTATGCTTCCGCACTTGGTGCTTTATTACCACGGGGACGCGCATGGCCTCGTGCACCTGATACTGTGCAGGCAGCAGTATTACGGGCTTTAGGGCGCTCATACCAGCGATCTGATAACGACGCGGATAATCTTATTAAAGGAGCATTTCCACCAACCGCGACAAGCATGCTCTCTGAATGGGAAAGTACGCTGGGATTGCCTGATGATTGTGCTATTGGCGAAATCGGTGGTATCAGCGATAGGCAGCGTTCTGTTGTATCCAAGCTGATTAGCAATGGTGGCCTGAATCGAGACTATTACATTCGGGTTGCTGCCGCGCTCGGTTATACCATTACGATTACTCAGTTTCGACCAGCTATGAGTGGAATGTCAGCATGTGGTGATGCACTGAATGGTGATGAATGGCCTTTTACCTGGAGAATTAACGCTCCAGAGACAACTATTAAATACACTTTGTCCGGAGCCTCATACTGTGGTGATCCACTAGCATCATGGGGAAATAAACAACTTGAATGTGCAATAAATAATATTGCGCCATCACACCTGAATATTATCTTCAGTTATTCATAGCTTATCTATTTTTTAAATATTATCACTTTACTTAGTGAGGATTGCTCATGCTCAGAATCGGGCAGGTTGAATCGTCTTCTACGGTCGACGGGAAATATACAGATGGTAATGTTGCTGGTGGTATTGCTGCAACACGACTACGCGCTGCTGCTTTTAATGCTATGCAGGAGGAACTGGCACATATTGTTGAATCGACAGGTGTAGCGCTTGATGTTGACGATACGACACAGGTTCTTGTCGCGCTTCAGAAAATATTTGCTGGAAATAGTGATTCTTTGGGCGCTCTTGCTGCCTTGGTTGGCGCTGCTAACAAACTCCCTTATTTCACTGGCCCTAAAGCTGCGGCCTTAGCTGACCTTACCGCTTTTGCCCGTGAAATCCTGGCGCAAACTGATGCTGCTGGCGTTCTCTCAAAGCTTGGTTTGGGAAATACGAAGTATGGAGCACCACTCATAGGTCAGTTAGTCGAATGGCCTTTGCAGCAAATGCCTCACGAAATCTGGCCCGATATGGGACAGGAGTATATCCCGTATATGGCTCAGTCCTTCGACCCGGTTAAATACCCGCTATTGTCTCAACTTCATCCTACAAACGTATTGCCTGCTGATATGCGAGGGTATGGAGTGCGCGGGTGGGATAAAGCTCGCGGCGTTGATACTGGACGCGCATTGATGTCAGCTCAGAGCAGTGGTGCGCCAAACCTGACAGGAACGGTTAGTAACATGGCGAATATTCTTGGGATTGGCACAAATGGGCACGCACTATACGCGGTGAGCTCAGGGTCCTCGTCTACCCTTAAGGCTGGCACAGATAGCGGAACCTATCACATTATGCTCGATGCATCAAAGGAGAGCACTGAGTACCAGGCGATTACTGAAGTTCGTGTTAAGAACGTGGCGTGGAATATGATTGTGAGGGCGAAATAGTGACGAATTTATTCGATGTAAACGGGAACGCCACAGAAACGCATACAGTGATGGTGAGCGGCTTTGAGCCAGGTACTGGCGAGCTTATTGCTACGTATGATGTGCGTATCCTTGTTGGTACGGGTATTCCCGGTTTTTCAACGATGACGCTTGCGCCAATCGCTGACGATGGGTATGCAGTATGCTGGGATGGTTCAGCATGGGCTCAGGTTGAAGACCTTCGTGGTAAAACGGCCTATAAGAAAAGCGACCGCTCGACAGAAACCGTTCGCACGCTAGGGCCTCTTGATGATGCCTATACTCTCCTGCCTCCATCGACACCCTACGACAAATGGGATGGTTCTGAGTGGGTGACGGATGCAGACGCTCAGCATGCGGATGACGTTGCTTCAGCAGAACAGAAAAAATCACAACTACTCGCTGAGGCAGCCGAAGAGATTGCATGGCGAAAGTATGCTGTCGATAAAGGGATTGCCACTGCTGAAGAAGAATCAGAACTTGATGCCTGGGAGATGTACCGGGTGCAGTTGATGCGTATCAAAACAAATACCGCACCGAACATTGAATGGCCTCCATTACCCACCACATAAATTCATTTGTAATATAATAACACTTGACTAGCTAGGTTTTTTCTTAGACGATTACGCCAAAAAATAGGTGCAAGCGTGAAAAAGATTAACCAAATCCAGTTTTTGAGAGCTATGGCCGCGATATTCGTGGCCATATCCCATGTATGGGGTATCAATGGGATTATCGGCAAGCCTTTGGGATTTGACTATATAGGAGGGTTTGGTGTAGATATATTCTTTGTTATTAGTGGGTTTATTATGTGTTACACCACTAAGGATATATTCACAAACCCTAGAGCCGAAGCTATATCATTCATGGCTAAAAGGGTGTTAAGGATATACCCCATTTATTTAATAGTAGCTACGCCAGCAGTTATTTATCTAATGATTCAATTTCATGCAGCCGGCGGAGAAATATCATTTTATGATGTGATAGGTAATATCCTTCTGCTTCCTACATTTACACAAGATCCAGATTACCATATGTATTTTTACGTAGCATGGTCGCTTTGCTATGAAATGATGTTTTATATTATGTTCTCTGCCCTGATGTTTTTGTGTAAGAGCAAGAAAACATTGATTTTCTATATGATAGCCATCATGTTTGGAATGGTATCTATAGTAAACCTACTTGGGCTTCAAGGGAAAATGCTTGGGTGGGTTAACCTAACTTATATGATTGGCGATAGCCTGATGATAAATTTTGCATTAGGATGTGTCATTTATATTATATTTTCAAAATTTAATCGCTATTACGTAAGTCCTTTAGTAGCATTAACAATAATCTCATTAGCTGTAATATGTGGGATTATTCTCGCCCAGCATCAGCATTGTAGGTTGTTAAGGTTTGGCATTCCTTCATTCATAATTGTTATGGTAGCACTATATACAAGAACAGAGGGTGTGAATGCAGGCTTTCTATCAAAAACAGGTTTATATTTAGGTAATGCATCATATAGCATATATCTCATTCATCTTTACATTGTTTTCATTTCTGGATGGGTTTATTCTGTTTCACCTCTACCAAATGATGTAACTGGTGCGATCATGAGCGTTGTCGCCATTTCTCTGGGTTGCGTATTTTATACAGCGATTGAGAGGCCAATAAACAAATCAATTCATGCGAAGGTTTATAGTGGTACAAAGGGTATAACCATATAATAGATTGCCCAGACTTTCGCACTGATGGAGTCCTAGTGATATCGACCGCTAGTTGATAAACATAAATTGCTCCTCCCCATTAGCCCTGATAGCTAAGGTCTGCATACCTTTTTTCTGGAGTGGGGAGGGGCTCTTCAGATTTTGTAAAATAGATCCTGATACCAGAAATAATCATGTTATCCATCATTCAGCAACCAGCCAGAATTCGGCCTCTTCGAACATCTCCTGAACAGCTTTACTGATCTGCTCTTTCTCGTGCTTACTGGCATCTGTATTGATCGCCGGCAGCGTCATCATCGGCTTAACCCGGATATCTGCTTCGGGGAAGATGCGGTGTACCCTCTTGCTCAATTCACCC